>NZ_JARGEE010000025.1:0-40895 GCF_033794485.1 Streptomyces sp. MB09-02B | reverse complement strand
TTTTTTGTTTTCGGTCGCCCCCCAGTTTTATTTATGGTTTTTCGTCGCAAGCTCAAGCGTTTAATAAGAGACATGCCTTCCGCGGCGTAGGATCCTGCACCGCCCCGCTGAGGAACCCGGCCCGCGAGCCGAACTTCTCGGTGTCGACGCCGTTGTCCTTCAGCACCTTGATCGCGGCGTTGTGCACCACGCGCAGCACCGGGGTGGCGGCGCGCAGCGCGTCGTCGGCCATGAAGCGGTGCCGCCACGGCTGGTCGGCCCAGGCGTGCCGAAGGCCGAACGGCTCGGGCAGGCCCATGGAACCGCCGAGCCAGTTGAGCAGCGGCGGGTACCAGGTCAGGGGGGCGCGCGCGGCGAGCCGTACGACCTCGTCGGCGTCGATGAGGGGGAGCTTGACCTTGCGTGTCTCCCAGAAGCGCAGCGACTTCTGGACTTCCTTCTCCTTCGCCGCGGGGCCGGTCGTGAAGAGGCCGTGCACCGGCCCCAGGGCGTGGCCGGTCACCTCGATGCGCAACGTCTGGTGCAGCACGGTGACCGTGACCAGCATCGTGATGACCAACTGGCCGTCCCAGAGGGTCCATTGGACCCCCAGGTAATGGCGGTTGCCGCTGCCGAAGTGCTGCTTGTTGCAGATCTCCTGTATGGCGTGCGTCTTGTACTGGTAGGCGTCCACGTCGGTGCTGTCGGGCCGGGCCACCGCGCCGGCGCCCTCGCCGATGGGGCTCACGATCCAGTGCTTGATGGAAGGGGCCGTGAAACCACCGGTGTTGAGGGGGGTGCGCTCCAGCATGCGCAGCTGGTCGTGGATGGCGCGTATGACGTCCCAGCTACGGAACGGGTGGATCTCCTTGCCCGCTTCGGCCGGTACGAGGTCCTCGGCGAGCTGCCAGCTGCCCCAGCGGGTGCCCATACCGAGGATGCCCTTGGGGCCGGCGTAGAAGACGAGGTTGGAGCGCTGCTCGGCGCTGAGCCGGGCCAGTTCCTTGCGCAGCTGCTCGGCCTTGGTCTCGCCGGGGCTGCCGGGCACGGCCTCGGGGATCTTGGCGCCGACACCACCGCCCGCCAGCAGGCCGGACCAGCGCTCGCGCAGGTCCTTCGCGGCGCTCTCGCAGACCTGCTTGGCCCAGAACCAGCCGACCACCGGCAGCACCACGCAGGCACGCGCGTACCAGGCCCAGAAGCCGTCGAAGGGCATCTTGAGCAGGAAGATCACGGCGAGGGCGCCCACCGCGACCAGCAGGGTGGTGCCGAGGGCGCCCGCCCGCTTGTCGTCACGCTTGGCGACCGTCGTACGGATCTGGAAGACCAGCAGCCACAGGAGGAGCCCGGGCAGGAAGAGCAGGCCGCACAGGACCATGATCGCCGAGAGTCGGTTGTCGCGCTCCCGCCGGATGTTGTTCGCCGCGAGGCAGTGTTCGACGACGACCTGCGGCTCCATGCCGAAGGACTGGATGAGCGGTTTGCGGCCCGCGCCGACCATCCGGTCCCGCACCGCCAGGGAGAAGGCCTCACCGAGGTTCGGCCGGAAGATGGTCGCCCACTTGCGGCCCGGTTTGACCGTGGACTTGTGCCAGTCGTTGTTGGCCTTGAGGATCTCCGCGATCTCGTTGTCCCGGTACGCCGCGGACGCCAGGGCGTACGTCGCCGCGGTCTGGCCCGCGGTGCCCGTCAGTGGCACCTGCGCCCCGGGAGTGAAATCGAATTCGTCCGCCACCGCCGCCGCCCCCATCGCCGCACACTCGCTCCTGCGGCTCTTCCCGACTTCCGTGCTCCGCACACCTGTTGATCAGGTCATAGCCTGATCTGAGCCTGATCGAGCCATACTTGTCGATCAGGTGATCAGCGTATCCGCAGCCTCGGACATCGCGCGGCGCGGGGAACGGACATTCACGGAACCCACCGGTGGACGGCCGGGGCCGTCCACCGTGCGGTCACCGGTGTTCTTCCGCACCTTCCGTCCCTTTGATCCGATTGATCCGAACCCGTCGGTCAGTTCTCCTTCGCCTGCCCCCTGAGCTTCTCGGCGACGTGGGAGGGCATCGGCTCGTGTCGTGTGTACCGGCGGCCGAAGCGCGCGGTGCCGTGGGAGAGCGAGCGCAGATCGACGGCGTACCGGTCGATCTCGATCTCCGGGACCTCGGCCCGGACGAGGGTGCGTCCGCCGCCCGCCTGCTCGGTGCCCACGACCCGGCCGCGCCGCCCGGACAGATCGCTCATCACCGGGCCCACGTACGAGTCGCCGACCAGGACCGAGACTTCCGCGACCGGCTCCAGCAGGTGGATCTTCGCGTCGGCGGCGGCCTCACGCAGCGCCAGCGCGCCCGCCGTCTGGAACGCGGCGTCCGAGGAGTCCACCGAGTGCGCCTTGCCGTCGCGCAGCGTGATCCGTACGTCGATGAGCGGATAGCCGGCCGCGACGCCCTTCGCGGCCTGCGCCCGTACCCCCTTCTCGACGGACGGGATGAACTGCCGGGGCACCGCGCCACCGACGACCTTGTCGACGAACTCGATGCCGGAGCCGCCGGGCAGGGGCTCCACCTCGATCTCGCAGATCGCGTACTGCCCGTGCCCGCCGGACTGCTTGACGTGCCGGCCCCGGCCCGCCGAACTGTCGGCGAACGTCTCCCGCAAGGAGACCCGGTGCGGTATCACGTCGACCTGGACGCCGTAGCGGCTGCGCAGCCGTTCCAGGGCCACGTCGGCGTGCGCCTCGCCCAGGCACCAGAGGACCACCTGGTGCGTGTCCTGGTTCTGTTCGAGCCGCATCGTCGGGTCCTCGGCGACCAGCCGGGCGAGCCCCTGGGAGAGCTTGTCCTCGTCGGCCTTGCTGTGCGCCTGGATGGCGAGCGGCAGCAACGGGTCGGGCATCTCCCACGGCTCCATGAGCAGCGGGTCGTCCTTGGCCGAAAGCGTGTCCCCGGTCTCCGCGCGGTTCAGTTTCGCCACGCAGGCCAGGTCACCCGCGATGCAGTGGGTGAGTGACCGCTGCTGCTTGCCGAACGGGGCGGACAGGGCGCCGATCCGCTCGTCGACGTCGTGGTCCTCGTGCCCGCGGTCGGCCAGCCCGTGCCCGGAGACGTGCACCGTCGCGTCGGGGCGCAGCGTCCCGGAGAAGACCCGTACCAGGGAGATCCGGCCCACGTAGGGGTCGCTGGCGGTCTTCACGACCTCGGCGACCAGGGGCCCGTCCGGGTCGCAGACCGACGTGATCTCGCGGGGGCTGCCCTCGGGGGTGGTGACCGTGGGTGTCTCGCGCTCCAGGGGAGTGGGGAAACCGCCGGTGACCAGTTCGAGGAGTTCGACCGTGCCGATGCCCTGCTTGGCGCCTTCGGCGGCGGGCGCGGCGGCCAGCACCGGGTGGAAGACGCCGCGCGCGACGGCCCGCTCCAGGTCGTCGACGAGCGTCTTGACGTCGATGGCCTCGCCGCCGAGGTAGCGGTCCATGAGGGTCTCGTCCTCGCTCTCGGCGATGATCCCCTCGATGAGCCGGTTGCGGGCCTCCTCGATCGCCGGCAGCTGTTCCGGGCCCGGCTCGGACTCCTTGCGCTCGCCGGAGGAGTAGTCGAACAGCTTCCTGGTCAGCAGCCCGGTCAGGCCGGTCACGGGCGCGTGTCCGTCGGGACCCTGGGGACCGTGCAGCGGCAGATAGAGCGGCAGGACGGCGTCGGGGTCGTCCCCGCCGAACGTCTCCGCGCAGATCCGGGTCATCTCATCGAAGTCCGACCGCGCGGCCTCCAGGTGCGTGATCACTATTGCCCGCGGCATGCCGACCGCCGCGCACTCCTCCCACACCATGCGCGTCGAGCCGTCGACGCCGTCCGAGGCCGAGACGACGAAAAGGGCCGCGTCCGCTGCTCGCAGACCGGCCCTGAGCTCCCCGACGAAGTCGGCGTATCCGGGGGTGTCCAACAGATTGATCTTGTACCCGCCCCATTCGACGGGGACGAGGGAGAGCTGCACCGAGCGTTGCTGCCGGTGTTCGATCTCGTCGTAGTCGGAGACGGTGCCGCCGTCCTCCACGCGGCCCGCCCGGTTCACCGCTCCCGCTGTCAGCGCGAGAGCCTCCACCAATGTCGTCTTGCCCGAACCGGAGTGGCCGACCAGCACCACATTCCGTACGGACGCGGGGTGGTCGGCCGCCGTAGCCCTGCCGGCGGCTCCGGGATGTGCGTTCGCCTTGTCGCCCATGATTCTGCCTCCCGTGCACGGTGAGGTCACTGTGGGCGCGGACATACCGATCCGCGTGGGGGGCGGCTCCGGTGACGCCCGCGGTGTCTTCGAGCTTTGCACTCGCGTCACGGTGCGTCCATACGAAGGACGTGATCGCTCCTCGCGGCCCCGCTCACCCCGGGGGACACGGCGGGCTGGTGCCCGACGGTCGCACACGCGCGCGCGTGGCTACGATGGGCCAGCCGGATGGCCAGCAGGGGCCACGCGGCGACACCGACCCTCGGGAAGGCCATGCTGAACAAGTACGCGCGTGCATTCTTCACGCGTGTCCTCACACCGTTCGCCGCGTTTCTGATCCGCAGGGGCGTCAGCCCCGACACGGTCACCCTCATCGGCACCGCCGGAGTGATCGCGGGCGCGTTGGTCTTCTACCCCCGGGGCGAGTTCTTCTGGGGCACGATCGTCATCACGCTGTTCGTGTTCTCGGACCTCGTCGACGGCAACATGGCCCGCCAGATGGGCCGCTCCAGCCGGTGGGGAGCCTTCCTCGACTCCACGCTCGACCGGGTCGCCGACGGCGCGATCTTCGGCGGCTTCGCCCTCTGGTACGCGGGCAAGGGCGACGACCTCGCCCTGTGCGCCGTCTCGATCTTCTGCCTGGCGAGCGGCCAGGTGGTGTCGTACACCAAGGCGCGCGGCGAGTCGATCGGTCTGCCGGTGGCGGTCAACGGGCTGGTGGAGCGCGCCGAGCGCCTGGTGATCTCGCTGGTCGCGGCCGGACTCTCCGGCCTGCACGCGTTCGGGGTGCCCGGGATCGACGTCCTGCTGCCCGTCGCCCTGTGGATCGTCGCCGTCGGCAGCCTCGTCACGCTGATCCAGCGCGTGGTCACCGTCCGCCGCGAATCCGCCGAGGCCGAAGCGGCGGCCGCAGCGGAGGCCTCCGCCGCGAGCACCCAGGAGACCCCGGACACCAACCGCAACAGCGAGGCGACCCCGTGAGCGCTCTGCGGGAACGGTTGACCGACGGGCTGTACGGCCTGGGCTGGGGCACCGTGAAGAAGCTCCCCGAGCCCGTCGCCGTACGCCTCGGCCGGACGATCGCCGACGCCACCTGGAAGCGGCGCGGCCCCCTCGTGCGCCGGCTGGAGGCCAACTACGCGCGCGTGGTCCCGGGCGCGGGTCCGGAGCGCCTCGCCGAGCTGTCCCGCGCGGGCATGCGGTCGTACCTGCGCTACTGGATGGAGTCCTTTCGCCTCCCCGCCTGGAGCGAGGAGCGCATCAGGACCGGCTTCGCGCCGCAGGACCTCCACCACCTCACCGACGGTCTCGCGGCCGGCCGCGGTGTCGTACTGGCGCTCCCGCACCTGGCCAACTGGGACCTCGCCGGGGCCTGGGTCACCACCGAGCTGAAGACCCCGTTCACCACGGTCGCCGAACGTCTCAAGCCCGAGACGCTCTACGACCGCTTCGTCGCCTACCGCGAGGGTCTCGGCATGGAGGTCCTGCCGCACAGCGGCGGCTCCGCCTTCGGCACCCTCGCCCGGCGGCTGCGCGACGGCGGCCTGGTCTGTCTGGTCGCCGACCGCGACCTGTCCGCGTCCGGCGTCGAGGTCGACTTCTTCGACGAGCCCACCAGGATGCCCGCCGGACCGGCCCTGCTCGCCCAGCAGACCGGCGCGCTGCTGCTGCCGGTGACGCTCTGGTTCGACGACTCGCCCGTCATGCGCGGACGCGTGCACCCCCCGATCGAGGTACCCGGGACAGGTACCCGCGCGGAGAAGACGTCTGTCATGACACAGGCGCTGGCGGATGCCTTCGCCACCGGCATCACCGACCACCCGGAGGACTGGCACATGCTCCAGCGCTTGTGGCTCGCGGACCTCGACCCCGCGAGGAGTCCCGGCGGACCCACCACACCCGCACCGAGATCGGCCGCGGACCCGGCGACGGATGTCGCGCAGGGTTCGCGGGCGGACGCCGTGCGTGACCGGCAGACGGATGCAGCACGTGATCCGCAGACGGATGTCGCACGCGGTCCGCTGCCGGATGCCGAGACGGACTCCGAGAAGGGACGCCCGTGAAGATCGGGATCGTCTGCCCGTACTCCTGGGACGTGCCCGGGGGAGTCCAGTTCCACATCCGCGACCTGGCCGACCACCTCATCCGCCTCGGGCACGAGGTGTCAGTGCTCGCCCCCGCCGACGACGACACACCGCTGCCGCCCTACGTCGTCTCGGCGGGCCGCGCGGTCCCGGTGCCCTACAACGGCTCGGTGGCCCGCCTGAACTTCGGATTCCTCTCGGCGGCCCGGGTACGGCGCTGGCTGCACGACGGCACGTTCGACGTGATCCACATCCACGAGCCGGCCTCCCCGTCGCTCGGCCTGTTGGCCTGCTGGGCGGCGCAGGGGCCGATCGTCGCCACCTTCCACACCTCCAACCCGCGCTCCCGGGCCATGATCGCGGCCTACCCGATCCTCCAGCCCGCGCTGGAGAAGATCAGCGCGCGGATCGCGGTGAGCGAGTACGCCCGCCGCACCCTCGTCGAACACCTGGGCGGCGACGCGGTCGTCATCCCGAACGGCGTCGACGTCGACTTCTTCGCCCGCGCCAAGCCCAACCCGGACTGGCAGGGCGACACCCTCGGCTTCGTCGGCCGCATCGACGAGCCCCGCAAGGGGCTGCCGGTGCTGATGAAGGCCCTGCCGAGGATCTTCGCCGAGCGCCCGCATACCCGGCTGCTGGTCGCCGGGCGCGGGGACGAGGAGGAAGCGGTCGAGAGCCTGCCCGAGGAACTGCGCTCCCGCGTCGAGTTCCTCGGCATGGTCAGCGACGAGGACAAGGCCCGCTTCCTGCGCAGCGTCGACGTCTACGTCGCCCCCAACACCGGCGGCGAGAGCTTCGGCATCATCCTCGTCGAGGCCATGTCCGCCGGCGCCCCCGTCCTCGCCTCCGACCTCGACGCCTTCGCCCAGGTCCTCGACCAGGGCACCGCGGGCGAGCTCTTCGCGAACGAGGACGCCGACGCCCTCGCGACAGCCGCCGTACGCCTCCTGGGCGACCCGGTCCGCCGCAGCGAACTCAGCGAACGGGGCAGCGCCCACGTCCGCCGGTTCGACTGGTCCACCGTCGGCGCCGACATCCTCGGTGTCTACGAGACCGTCACGGAGGGTGCGGCGTCGGTGGCGGCGGACGAACGGGTGGGACTGCGGGCGCGGTTGGGGCTGGCCCGGGAATGACTCCGGCGGGTGCGGGGGCCGTTCGCGTGGTCCCCGCCGCCCTTGTGGAGCGCTGAGCTCGGGCGTGGCGGTGGTGGGCACCGGTAGTAGCCTTGCGGCCCGTGACTTCGACACTCATCTGGATCGCGGTCGTCCTGTTCGCGATCGGCCTCTATCTGAGCTGGACCGCGGGACGCCTCGACCGGCTGCACGCGCGCATCGACGCCGCCCGGGCCGCGCTCGACGCGCAGTTGCTGCGCCGCGCGTCGGTCGCGCAGGAACTGGCCACCTCGGGAGTGCTGGACCCGGCCGCGTCCATCGTCCTCTACGAGGCGGCGCACGCGGCCCGGCAGGCCGAGGAGGAGCAGCGCGAGGTCGCCGAGAGCGAGCTGAGCCAGGCGCTGCGGGCCGTGTTCGCGGACGCGCAGCAGGTGGAGGTGGTGCGCGAGGCGCCGGGTGGTGAGGACGCGGCGAACGAGCTGGCCCAGGCGGTCCGCCGGGTCCCGATGGCGCGGCGCTTCCACAATGACGCGGTGCGGGCGGCGAGGGCTTTGCGCCGGCACCGCAAGGTTCGCTGGTTCCGGCTGGCCGGGCACGCGCCGTTCCCGATGGCCTTCGAGATGGACGACGAGCCGCCGGTTTCCTTGGCTTCGGCCGCCTGATGGCTCGGGGGTGCGGGTTCGTGGGCGACCGCGGGCCCGGTGGGGGTTGCTCGCGCAGTTCCCTGCGCCCCTAATAGACCAGGCCCCTGCGGGCCTGAAAAAGCAGGGGCGTAGCCCCGGTTTTTCAGGGGCGCGGGGAACTGCGCGACCAGCCCCCACCCACCCGCACCCGACTACGCCCCCCGACAAAACGATCCACCGCCTCCCCATTGGCCCTTGCAGTGGCCTGCCCCCCTCGCGTTTCCTCGGGGATTGCAGAAGCCCCCTTCCCCCGAGCGAGGTCAAACCCGTGTCCAGCACGCTCTCCCACTCCGCCGCCCAGACCCCCGAGACCGGCACCGCCCGCGTGAAGCGCGGCATGGCCGAGCAGCTCAAGGGCGGTGTGATCATGGACGTCGTCACCCCGGAGCAGGCCAAGATCGCCGAGGACGCGGGCGCGGTCGCGGTCATGGCCCTGGAGCGCGTCCCCGCCGACATCCGCAAGGACGGCGGCGTGGCCCGGATGTCCGACCCCGACATGATCGAGGGCATCATCGAGGCCGTCTCCATCCCGGTCATGGCCAAGTCCCGCATCGGCCACTTCGTCGAGGCCCAGGTCCTGCAGTCGCTCGGCGTCGACTACATCGACGAGTCCGAGGTCCTCACCCCGGCCGACGAGGTCAACCACAGCGACAAGTTCGCGTTCACGACCCCCTTCGTCTGCGGTGCCACCAACCTGGGCGAGGCCCTGCGCCGCATCGCCGAGGGCGCGGCCATGATCCGCTCCAAGGGCGAGGCCGGCACCGGCAACGTCGTCGAGGCCGTCCGCCACCTGCGCCAGATCAAGAACGAGATCGCCAAGCTGCGCGGCTTCGACAACAACGAGCTGTACGCCGCCGCCAAGGAGCTGCGCGCCCCGTACGAGCTGGTCAAGGAGGTCTCCGAGCTGGGCAAGCTGCCGGTGGTCCTCTTCTCCGCCGGTGGCGTCGCCACCCCGGCCGACGCCGCGCTGATGCGCCAGCTGGGCGCCGAGGGCGTCTTCGTCGGCTCCGGCATCTTCAAGTCCGGCGACCCGGCCAAGCGCGCCGCCGCCATCGTGAAGGCCACCACCTTCTACGACGACCCGAAGATCATCGCGGACGCCTCCCGCAACCTGGGCGAGGCCATGGTCGGCATCAACTGCGACACCCTCCCCGAGGCCGAGCGCTACGCGAACCGGGGCTGGTAGGCACCCATGAGCGACACCCCCGTCATAGGCGTCCTGGCCCTCCAGGGCGACGTACGGGAGCACCTCGTCGCCCTGGCCGCGGCCGACGCCGTGGCCAGGCCGGTGCGGCGCCCCGAGGAACTCGCCGAGGTGGACGGCCTCGTCGTCCCCGGCGGCGAGTCCACCACCATCTCCAAGCTGGCCGTCCTCTTCGGCGTGATGGAGCCCCTCCGCGCGCGCGTGCGTGACGGTCTGCCCGTGTACGGCACCTGCGCAGGCCTGATCATGCTCGCCGACAAGATCCTCGACCCGCGCTCGGGCCAGGAGACCATCGGCGGCATCGACATGATCGTGCGCCGCAACGCCTTCGGACGCCAGAA
Organism: Streptomyces sp. MB09-02B; assembly: GCF_033794485.1. Lineage (NCBI taxonomy): Bacteria > Bacillati > Actinomycetota > Actinomycetes > Kitasatosporales > Streptomycetaceae > Streptomyces > Streptomyces sp. MB09-02B. The sequence goes on along the minus strand of NZ_JARGEE010000025.1, from coordinate 31,280 downwards.
CGAGTCGTTCGAGGCGGCGGTCGCCGTGCGGGGCGTCGAGGGCGATCCCGTGGAGGGCGTCTTCATCCGCGCCCCCTGGGTGGAGTCCGTGGGCGCGGAGACCGAGGTGCTGGCCGAGCACGACGGCCACATCGTCGCCGTACGCCAGGGCAACGCCCTCGCCACGTCCTTCCACCCGGAACTGACCGGCGACCACCGGCTGCACGCGCTGTTCGTCGACATGGTGCGCGCGAACAAGCCGGCGGAGTCCTTGTAGGATCTCTGGGGTTCGTTGCAGAGATGGGTTACGTGAAGGAGACAGGCAGATGTCCGGCCACTCTAAATGGGCTACGACGAAGCACAAGAAGGCCGTGATCGACGCCAAGCGCGGCAAGCTCTTCGCGAAGCTCATCAAGAACATCGAGGTCGCGGCGCGGATGGGTGGCGTCGACATCGAGGGCAACCCGACTCTCTACGACGCCATCCAGAAGGCGAAGAAGCAGTCGGTCCCGAACAAGAACATCGACTCCGCGGTCAAGCGCGGTGGCGGCCTGGAGGCCGGCGGCGCCGACTACGAGACGATCATGTACGAGGGCTACGGTCCGAACGGCGTCGCGGTGCTCATCGAGTGCCTCACCGACAACCGCAACCGCGCCGCCTCCGACGTCCGCGTCGCCATGACCCGCAACGGCGGCTCGATGGCCGACCCGGGCTCCGTCTCGTACCTCTTCAACCGCAAGGGCGTCGTGATCGTCCCCAAGGGCGAGCTGTCCGAGGACGACGTCCTGGAGGTCGTCCTCGACGCGGGCGCCGAGGAGGTCAACGACCTGGGCGAGTCCTTCGAGGTGCTCAGCGAGGCCACCGACCTCGTCGCGGTCCGCTCCTCCCTCCAGGAAGCCGGCATCGACTACGACTCCGCCGAGGCCAACTTCGTCCCGACCATGCAGGTCGAGCTGGACGAGGAGGGCGCCAAGAAGATCTTCAAACTGATCGACGCCCTCGAGGACAGCGACGACGTCCAGAACGTCTTCGCCAACTTCGACGTCAGCGACGACGTGATGGCCAAGGTCGACGCGTAACGCTGCCGCGAACCGAGCGGATCCGGCGGGCCGGTGGGACACGTCCTACCGGCCCGCCGCTGTTGTCGGTGGCAGCGGATAGCCTGACGGCAATCAATGATCGCCGTCCACGGGCCGCAACCATCAATTGAGGACCCCGATGGTGCTCAGCCAGGTCCGCGAGAGCGGCGGCGGTTTAGCCGCAAGGAGGGGAGGGGGCGCGGTGCGCGTACTCGGGGTGGACCCCGGACTCACGCGGTGTGGCGTGGGCGTTGTCGAGGGAGTCGCGGGCCGACCGCTCACCATGATCGGCGTCGGTGTCGTCCGGACGCCCGCGGACGCGGAGTTGGGGCACCGCCTCGTCGCGATCGAGCAGGGCATCGAGCAGTGGCTCGACGAACACCGCCCCGAATGCGTCGCCGTGGAAAGGGTGTTCAGCCAGCACAACGTCCGGACGGTCATGGGCACCGCCCAGGCCAGCGCCGTCGCCATGCTGTGCGCCGCCCGCCGTGGCATCCCCGTCGCCCTGCACACCCCCAGCGAGGTCAAGGCCGCCGTCACCGGCAGCGGCCGCGCCGACAAGGCCCAGGTCGGCGCCATGGTCACCCGTCTCCTCCGGCTCGACGCACCACCGAAACCGGCGGACGCCGCCGACGCCCTCGCCCTCGCCATCTGCCACATCTGGCGGGCCCCCGCCCAGAACCGCCTCCAGCAGGCCGTGGCCCTGCACGCATCGAAAGGCCGTACGTCATGATCGCCTTCGTCAGCGGCCCGGTCGCCGCCCTCGCCCCGGACTCCGCCGTGGTCGAGGTCGGCGGGATCGGCATCGCGGTCCAGTGCACGCCGAACACGTTGTCCGGGCTCCGCATGGGCAAGCCGACCAAGCTCGCCACGTCGTTGGTCGTCCGCGAGGACTCACTGACGCTGTACGGCTTCGTGGACGACGACGAGCGCCAGGTCTTCGAACTGCTGCAGACCGCGAGCGGCGTCGGACCACGCCTGGCCCAGGCGATGTTGGCCGTGCACACCCCCGACGCCCTGCGCCGAGCGGTCGCCACCGCCGACGAGAAGGCCCTGATCGCCGTCCCCGGCATCGGCAAGAAGGGTGCCCAGAAGCTGCTGTTGGAGCTGAAGGACCGCCTGGGCGAGCCCGTCGGCGCCCCCGCGATCGGCGCCCCGGTCACCCAGGGCTGGCGCGATCAGTTGCACGCCGCCCTGATCGGCCTCGGGTACGCCACCCGCGAGGCCGACGAGGCCGTGTCGGCCGTGACCCCCCAGGCCGAGGCCACCGAAGGCACGCCGCAGGTGGGCCAGTTGCTGAAGGCCGCCCTCCAGACCCTCAACAGAGCCCGCTGACCGCCCTGTCGAAGCGCTCGTACCCCACCCGCACAGCCCTGCGCCCCCCTTCCCCTCATCCGACCGCGACCCGCGAGGCACACGCAATGAACTGGGACGACACGACCGACGACACCGCCCCCGACCGCCTGGTGGGCTCCGTCGCCGACCGTGAGGACCAGGCCGTCGAGGCCGCCCTGCGCCCCAAGGACCTGGACGAGTTCATCGGCCAGGAGAAGGTCCGCGAACAGCTCGACCTGGTCCTGCGGGCGGCCCGCGCGCGAGGGGCCACCGCCGACCACGTCCTGCTCTCCGGCGCCCCGGGCCTCGGCAAGACCACCCTCTCGATGATCATCGCGGCCGAGATGGGCGCCCCCATCCGCATCACCTCGGGCCCCGCCATCCAGCACGCCGGCGACCTCGCCGCGATCCTCTCCTCCCTCCAGGAGGGCGAGGTCCTCTTCCTCGACGAGATCCACCGCATGTCCCGGCCCGCCGAGGAGATGCTGTACATGGCGATGGAGGACTTCCGCGTCGACGTGATCGTCGGCAAGGGCCCCGGCGCCACCGCGATCCCCCTCGAACTGCCGCCCTTCACCCTGGTCGGCGCCACCACGCGCGCGGGACTGCTGCCGCCGCCGCTGCGCGACCGCTTCGGCTTCACCGCGCACATGGAGTTCTACGAGCCCGCCGAACTGGAGCGCGTCATCCACCGCTCGGCGAACCTGCTCGACGTCGAGATCGACACGGACGGCGCCGCCGAGATCGCGGGCCGCTCCCGCGGCACCCCCCGTATCGCCAACCGCCTGCTGCGCCGCGTACGGGACTACGCGCAGGTCAAGGCCGACGGCGTCATCACCCGCGACATCGCCTCGGCCGCCCTCGCCGTGTACGAGGTGGACGCCCGCGGCCTCGACCGCCTCGACCGGGGTGTCCTCGAAGCCCTGCTCAAGCTCTTCGGCGGCGGACCCGTCGGCCTCTCCACCCTCTCCGTCGCCGTGGGGGAGGAGCGCGAGACCGTCGAGGAGGTCGCCGAACCCTTCCTCGTCCGCGAGGGACTCCTCGCCCGCACCCCCCGCGGCCGGGTCGCGACCCCCGCCGCCTGGGCCCATCTCGGACTCACCCCGCCACGCGGCACGACCGGCGGAAACGGACAACAGGACCTGTTCGGGGCGTGACCTTCTCGTGACGGCGCGGTACTCGCCCGGCATGGAACCCCGGTGACATGCTGTGCGTTGTTCCATCACGGTGGACTCGCTTAGACTCCGCCGATGCCGCCCTTGTCGGCAGCACACATACCCCCAACCATCAGGCCGCTCGCCATCGCGGTCGTGTGAAGGAAGTTCCGACCCGTGAGTCTCGTGACCCTCCTCCCGTTCATCGTGCTCATCGGGGCCATGATCCTGATGACCCGATCGGCCAAGAAGAAGCAGCAGCAGGCCGTCGACATGCGGAACCAGATGCAGCCCGGTTCCGGCGTCCGCACGATCGGGGGCATGTACGCGACCGTCAAGGAGGTCAGCGAGGACACGGTCCTCCTCGACGCCGGGCCGGGCGTCGAGCTGCTGTTCGCCAAGAACTCCATCGGTGCCGTCCTCAGTGACGAGGAGTACAACCGCATCGTCCACGGCATCGAGCACGACCTGAAGTCCGACGTCGTCCCGGACGACGCCTCCTCCCTCACCGAGACCGACGAGCCCTCCGACGACGCTTCCGCCGCTTCCGACGACAAGCCCATCGACCTCGGCAAGAAGGACGCGCCCGACGCCGCGGCCGACGAGACCGCCGAGGCGAAGGCCGACGAGGCCAAGGCCGACGAAGCAGAGCCGAAGAAGACCGACGGCGAGTCCGACGCGAAGTAGTCACGTCCCGGGAGTGCGAGCGAGAACCGCCCGCGCCCCGGGCACGTGCCGTTTTCGCCCGGCTTCCCGACACAAGTCATGGCCGTCCCCGCGCTGACCCCGCGCACGGCGGCCCGAGAGGGAGTACGAGAAGGTGGCAGCACCGAAGAAGGGCCGGAGCGCGAGCACCCAGAGCAAGCCTGGGCGCGCGCTGGCCCTCATCCTGATCGCCCTTGTGGCGCTCACCGGGGGAATGTTCGCCTCCGGACACACCACTCCGCGTCTCGGCATCGACCTCGCCGGTGGTACGAGCATCACACTGACGGCGGTCAACGAGCCCGGCCAGCCCAACGCGATCAACAAGACCAACATGGACACCGCGGTCGAGATCATGAACCGCCGTGTCAATGGTCTTGGCGTGTCCGAGGCCGAGGTCCAGACGCAGGGCCGTGACAACATCATTGTCAATATTCCCAAGGGCACGGACTCCGAAGAGGCCCGGGAACAGGTCGGCACCACCGCGAAGCTGTACTTCCGTCCCGTCCTCGCGAGCCAGGTCGGCACCGGTGCGACGGAGAACCCCACCGCCTCGCCGAGCACCAGCCCCAGTGGCAGTGGCTCGCCGAGCCCGTCGAGCTCCGACGGCAAGAACGAGGCCACCGAGCCCGGGGCCGGTGACTCCGCCGACCCGTCGTCGAGCCCGTCGTCCTCCGCCACGTCGCAGGGCCGTGCGCTCACCGACGCACTGAAGGCCGACCCCACGCCGTCGGGCAGCGGTTCGGCGTCCGCCAAGGCCTCCGACAGCGCCGCCCCCACCGCGAACCCGAGCGCCGACAAGGCGACCCAGGAGCTCCAGGCCAAGTTCGCCGCCCTCGACTGCAACAACGCCGATCAGCGCGCCGAGGCCGGCAAGGGCAAGACCACCGACACCGTCGTGGCCTGCGGCCAGGACAACGGCAGCTGGAGCAAGTTCATCCTCGGCCCGGTCGGGGTCGACGGCACCGAGGTCGAGAAGGCCCAGGCGCTGCTCGACACGCAGAGCGGCTCCGGCTGGCAGGTCGTCATGGACTTCGACTCCAAGGGCGCCGACAAGTTCGCCGACATCACCGGCCAGCTGGCGACGCAGACCTCCCCGCAGAACGAGTTCGCGATCGTCCTCGACGACGAGGTCGTCTCCCACCCCTACGTGCAGGCGGCGGTCACCGGCGGCAAGGCCGAGATCTCCGGCAGCTTCACGCAGGAGGAGGCCCAGAACCTCGCCAACATGCTGTCGTACGGCGCGCTCCCGCTGACCTTCAAGGAGTCCAGCGTCAGCACCGTCAGCCCGGCGCTCGGCGGTGAGCAGCTGCACGCGGGCCTGATCGCCGGCGCGATCGGCCTGGCCCTGGTCATGATCTACCTGGTCGTCTACTACCGCGGCCTGTCGCTGATCGCCATCGCCTCACTGCTGGTCTCGGCCGCCCTGACCTATGTGATCATGGCGCTGCTCGGCCCGACCATCAACTTCGCGCTGAACCTCCCGGCGGTCTGCGGCGCGATCGTCGCGATCGGTATCACCGCGGACTCGTTCATCGTGTACTTCGAACGCGTCCGGGACGAGATCCGGGAGGGCCGCACGCTGCGTCCCGCCGTCGAGCGGGCCTGGCCCCGAGCCCGGCGCACCATCCTGGTCTCCGACTTCGTGTCGTTCCTCTCCGCCGCGGTGCTCTTCGTCGTGACCGTCGGCAAGGTCCAGGGCTTCGCGTTCACGCTGGGTCTGACGACCGTGCTCGACGTCGTGGTCGTCTTCTTCTTCACGAAGCCGCTGCTGACGCTGCTGGCCCGCACCAAGTTCTTCGGCAACGGTCACAGCTGGTCCGGCCTGGACCCGAAGCGACTGGGTGCCCGGCCCCCGCTGCGCCGCACCCGCCGTCCCGCCGTCCCCGCCGACCCGAAGGAGGCCTGAGATGTCGAAGCTCGGTGACCTCGGAGCCCGACTCCACCGCGGCGAGGTCGGCTACGACTTCGTCCGCAACCGCAAGATCTGGTACGGCGTGTCGATCCTGATCACCATCACGGCCATCGTCGGCCTGGCGGTGCGCGGCCTGAGCATGGGCATCGAGTTCCAGGGCGGTGCCGTCTTCACCACGGGCAAGACGAGCGTCTCGGTCAGCCAGGCGGAGACCTACGCGGAGAAGGCCTCCGGCCACGACGCGATCGTCCAGGAACTCGGCAACGACACCCTGCGCATCCAGATCTCCGGCGTGGACACGGCGAAGTCCGACGAGATCAAGCAGGAGCTCGCCAAGGACCTGAAGGTCGACGCCGACTCGATCAACGCGGACCTGGTCGGCCCCAGTTGGGGTGACCAGATCGCCAACAAGGCCTGGCAGGGCCTGGCCATCTTCCTGGTCCTCGTGGTGATCTATCTGGCGATCGCGTTCGAGTGGCGCATGGCCATCGCCGCGTTCGTCGCCCTGATCCACGACATCACCATCACGATCGGCATCTACGCCCTCGTCGGCTTCGAGGTGACACCGGGCACGGTGATCGGTCTGCTGACCATCCTCGGTTACTCGCTCTACGACACGGTCGTCGTCTTCGACAGCCTCAAGGAGCAGACGAAGGACATCACCAAGCAGAACCGCTGGACGTACGCCGAGATCGCCAACCGCTCGATCAACAGCACCCTGGTGCGGTCGATCAACACCACCGTGGTGGCGCTGCTCCCGGTCGCCGGCCTCCTCTTCATCGGTGGCGGTGTCCTCGGCGCGGGCATGCTCAACGACATCTCGCTGTCGCTGTTCGTCGGCCTCGCGGCCGGTGCGTACTCCTCGATCTTCATCGCCACGCCGCTCGTCGCCGACCTCAAGGAGCGCGAGCCGCAGCTGAAGGCCCTCAAGAAGCGCATCCTCGCCAAGCGGGCCCAGGCCGAGCACGACGCGGAGACGGGGACCGACGGCCCGTACGACGACGAGCCCGCGGACGCCACCCCCGCGGTGGTCGGCCCGCGCGCCCAGTCGGGGAGCCGGAGCCGGGGCCGGGGCGGGAAGCGGCGATGACCGACATCAAGGAGCTGCTGCTCAGCCGCATCCGTGACGTCGCGGACTACCCGGAGCCGGGCGTGATGTTCAAGGACATCACCCCGCTGCTGGCCGACCCGGCGGCGTTCACCGCCCTGACGGACGCGCTGGCCGAGCTCACCGTGCGGCACGGCGCCACGAAGATCGTCGGCCTTGAGGCCCGGGGCTTCATCCTGGGCGCCCCGGCCGCCGTCCGCGCCGGCGTCGGCTTCATCCCCGTACGCAAGGCGGGCAAGCTCCCCGGAGCCACCCTCGGCCAGGCCTACGACCTGGAGTACGGCTCCGCCGAGATCGAGGTGCACGCCGAGGACCTGACCGCGGACGACCGCGTCATGGTCATCGACGACGTCCTCGCCACCGGCGGCACCGCGGAGGCATCCCTCCAGCTGATCCGCCGCGCGGGCGCCCAGGTCGCCGGCGTCGCGGTCCTGATGGAGCTGTCGTTCCTCCCGGGACGGCAGCGCCTGGAGACGGCCCTGGCCGGGGCCCCGCTGGAGGCCCTGATCACCGTCTGAACCCAGCGGACAACCATGCGGCGGGCGCCCCGGGAATCCTTCCCCGGGGCGCCCGCCGCTTTAAGGTCACGAGGCCCGCCCCTGAAGGGGCGCGGGGAACTGCGCGAGCGACCACGTACGACCCGCACCGACCCACCAACGCCCACCCACTCCGCGCTGCCCCGGAATCCGCCGAGCGCCCCCCGTGTTGCATGGGTAGACCGCCCTCAATGTGGCCTGAAGGCGATCCTGGGGCGCGGGATCGCTACCATGGGTGCTCCGGAGCCTGACCGGGGGACCCGGATCGCGCACGAGGAGCCCTCTTGGCAGACGAGGCCCAGCACCTGACCGCCGCCAAGCCCGAGTCCGCCTCGGGCCCCGCGGCCAAGCCCGCGCAGCACGCGGCGAAGGCGAACCCCGAGAACACCGCCACGTCCGCGCAGGGCTCCGTCGAGCACGCCCAGTCCGCGCCCGCCGACAAGACCGACGGCCCGGCGCGCCCGTCTCGGTGTCCAGCGCTCCAATCCGTACAACCCGGTCCTGGAGCCGTTGCTGCGGGCCGTGCGCGGCAACGACCCGAAGATCGAGACGTCGACGCTCCGCCAGATCGAGAAGGCCTACCAGGTCGCCGAGCGCTGGCACCGGGGCCAGAAGCGCAAGAGCGGCGACCCGTACATCACGCACCCCCTCGCCGTCACCACGATCCTCGCCGAGCTGGGTATGGATCCGGCCACCTTGATGGCCGGTCTGCTGCACGACACGGTCGAGGACACCGAGTACGGCCTCGACCAGCTCCGCCGCGACTTCGGGGACTCCGTCGGCCTCCTCGTCGACGGCGTCACCAAGCTGGACAAGGTCAAGTTCGGCGAGGCCGCCCAGGCCGAGACCGTGCGCAAGATGGTCGTCGCCATGGCCAAGGACCCCCGTGTCCTGGTCATCAAGCTCGCCGACCGCCTGCACAACATGCGCACCATGCGCTACCTCAAGCGTGAGAAGCAGGAGAAGAAGGCGCGCGAGACCCTGGAGATCTACGCGCCCCTCGCCCACCGCCTGGGCATGAACACCATCAAGTGGGAGCTGGAGGACCTCGCCTTCGCGATCCTCTACCCCAAGATGTACGACGAGATCGTCCGCCTCGTCGCCGAGCGCGCCCCCAAGCGCGACGAGTACCTCGCCATAGTGACCGACGAGGTCCAGCAGGACCTGCGGGCCGCCCGCATCAAGGCGACCGTCACCGGCCGCCCCAAGCACTACTACAGCGTCTACCAGAAGATGATCGTCCGCGGCCGGGACTTCGCGGAGATCTACGACCTGGTCGGCATCCGCGTCCTGGTGGACACCGTCCGCGACTGCTACGCGGCCCTGGGCACCGTCCACGCCCGCTGGAACCCGGTTCCGGGACGGTTCAAGGACTACATCGCGATGCCCAAGTTCAACATGTACCAGTCGCTGCACACGACGGTCATCGGACCCAACGGCAAGCCCGTCGAACTCCAGATCCGTACGTTCGACATGCACCGCCGCGCCGAGTACGGCATCGCCGCGCACTGGAAGTACAAGCAGGAGGCTGTCGCCGGCGCCTCCAAGGTGCGCACCGACGCGCCCCGGACCACGGGCAAGGACGACCACCTCAACGACATGGCCTGGCTGCGGCAGCTGCTGGACTGGCAGAAGGAGACCGAGGACCCCGGAGAGTTCCTGGAGTCCCTGCGCTTCGACCTCTCCCGCAACGAGGTCTTCGTCTTCACCCCGAAGGGCGACGTCATCGCCCTGCCGGCCAGCGCGACCCCCGTCGACTTCGCGTACGCGGTCCACACCGAGGTCGGCCACCGCACCATAGGCGCCCGGGTCAACGGCCGCCTCGTCCCGCTCGAATCCACCCTCGACAACGGCGACCTGGTGGAGGTCTTCACCTCCAAGGCGGCCGGCGCGGGCCCCTCCCGCGACTGGCTCGGCTTCGTCAAGTCGCCGCGCGCCCGCAACAAGATCCGCGCCTGGTTCTCCAAGGAGCGGCGCGACGAGGCCATCGAGCAGGGCAAGGACGCCATCGTCCGCGCGATGCGCAAGCAGAACCTGCCGATCCAGCGCATCCTCACCGGCGACTCACTCGTCACCCTGGCGCACGAGATGCGCTACCCGGACATCTCCGCCCTCTACGCGGCCATAGGCGAAGGCCATGTCTCCGCGCAGAGCGTCGTGCAGAAGCTCGTCCAGGCCCTCGGCGGCGAGGAGGCCGCCACCGAGGAGATCGACGAGGCCGTACCGCCCACCAGCGGCCGGAGCCGCAAGCGGCGCGGCAGCAACGACCCCGGTGTCGTGGTCAAGGGCGTCGACGACGTGTGGGTCAAGCTCGCCCGCTGCTGTACGCCCGTCCCCGGCGACCCCATCATCGGATTCGTCACCCGGGGCAGTGGCGTATCGGTTCACCGCAGCGACTGCGTCAACGTGGAGTCGCTCTCCCGTGAACCCGAGCGCATCCTCGACGTCGAGTGGGCCCCGACCCAGTCCTCGGTCTTCCTCGTCGCCATACAGGTCGAGGCACTGGACCGCAGCCGTCTCCTCTCGGACGTCACCCGCGTCCTGTCCGACCAGCACGTCAACATCCTGTCGGCCGCCGTCCAGACCTCCCGCGACCGCGTCGCCACCTCCCGCTTCACCTTCGAGATGGGCGACCCGAAGCACCTGGGCCACGTCCTGAAGGCCGTACGCGGCGTGGAGGGCGTGTACGACGTGTACCGGGTGACATCGGCACGCAGGCCGTGACCGCGCTCGCACACATGTGAGAGGGGCTCCCGTACGAACCGTACGGGAGCCCCTCTCACATGAGATGTGCTGTCGGCGTCAGCCGCCGAACTCCTGCAGCCCCTTCAGCGCCTGGTCCAGCAGCGCCTGGCGGCCGTCGAGCTCGCGCTGGAGCTTGTCGGCCCTGGCGTTGTTGCCCTGGGCGCGGGCGGCCTCGATCTGGGGCTTCAGCTTGTCGACGGCGGCCTGCAGCTGCCCCGTGAGACCGGCCGCACGGGCACGGGCCTCCGGGTTGGTGCGGCGCCACTCCGCCTCCTCGGCCTCCTGGATGGCCCGCTCGACCGCGTGCATCCGGCCCTCGACCTTCGGACGGGCGTCCCGCGGCACGTGGCCGATGGCCTCCCACCGCTCGTTGACCGAGCGGAAGGCGGCACGGGCCGCCTTCAGATCCGTCACCGGCAGGATCTTCTCCGCCTCCCCGGCCAGCTCCTCCTTGAGCTTGAGGTTCTCCGACTGCTCCGCGTCACGCTCGGCGAACACCGAGCTACGGGCGGCGAAGAAGACGTCCTGGGCCCCGCGGAAGCGGTTCCACAGGTCGTCCTCGTGCTCGCGCTGGGCGCGGCCGGCGGCCTTCCAGTCGGCCATGAGCTCGCGGTAGCGCGCGGCCGTCGGCCCCCAGTCCGTCGAGTTCGACAGCGCCTCGGCCTCCGCGACCAGCTTCTCCTTGGCCTTGCGGGCGTCCTCGCGCTGCGCGTCGAGCTGCGCGAAGTGGGCCTTGCGACGCTTGGAGAACGCCGAGCGGGCGTGCGAGAAGCGGTGCCAGAGCTCGTCGTCGGACTTGCGGTCCAGCCGAGGCAGACCCTTCCAGGTGTCCACCAGCGCCCGCAGCCGCTCACCGGCGGCCCGCCACTGATCGGACTGGGCCAGCTCCTCCGCCTCGGTGACCAGCGCCTCCTTGGCGTGCCGGGCCTCGTCGGACTGCTTGGCCCGCTGCTGCTTGCGCTCCTCGCGGCGCGCCTCGACGGTCTCGACGAGCTTGTCCAGCCGTACCTTGAGCGCCTCCAGGTCACCGACCGCGTGGTGTGCGTCGACCTGCTCGCGAATGTGGTCGATCGCGGTCTGGGCGTCCTTCGCCGACAGGTCGGTGGTCTTGACGCGCTTCTCGAGGAGGCCGATCTCGACAACCAGGCCTTCGTACTTGCGCTCGAAATAGGCCAGCGCCTCCTCGGGGGAGCCTGCCTGCCAGGAACCGACGACCTGCTCGCCGTCGGCCGTACGCACGTACACGGTCCCCGTCTCGTCGACGCGGCCCCACGGGTCGCTGCTCACAGCGCCTCCTCCACATGATGCCTGCGAGGGGCCTCAGCACCCCCGGGCATCGTCCACAGTTTCGTCACGGCCAACATAGGCGACCGGCGGGTTGCCTGTCCGCATCCCGCGCGACCGAAATTTCACTGGTGGCGGTCAGGATTTCTTGACAGTCGCCTTGTTGATTACCACGGTCGCGTTGGGTGCCGTGTTGCCGGTCTGGGGGTCCGTGGGCTGGGCACCCGCGTCGGCGATCTTCTTCAGGACCTTCATGCCGTCCTCGGAGACCGTGCCGAACGGTGTGTAGTTGGCCGGCAACGGACTGTCCTGGAAGACCAGGAAGAACTGACTGCCGCCGCTGTTCTTGCCCTCGCCCGTCTGCGCGTTGAACTGGTTCGCCATCGCGACCGTGCCCGCCGGGTACACATCGCCCTTCAGACGCGAGTCCTTGAGGTTCTCGTCCGGGATCGTGTAGCCGGGGCCACCCATGCCGGTGCCCTGCGGATCACCGCACTGCAGGACGTAGATCCCCTCGGTGGTGAGCCGGTGGCACTTGGTGTGGTCCAAGTACCCCTTCTTCACCAGGAAGTCGAAGGAGTTGACGGTGTGCGGGGCCTTCGCCGCGTCCATCGTTATGGGGATGGAACCACAGGTCGTCTGCAGATCCATCGTGTACTTCGCGGTCTTGTCGATGGTGATCGCGGGTTCCTTCTTGAAGGTGAGGTCCTTCACCTTCCCCTCCGCCGGCTTCTCGCACGGGTCCGGCGCCTTGCTGGGCGACGGGCTCGCGCTCGCGTCCGCGCTCACGTTGTCCTTCTTGTCGTCGCCCTTGAGGACGTCGGTCGTGTAGAGCGCCACACTGCCCACCAGGATCACACCGAGCACCGAAGCGATCGCCGCGTTGCGGACTCGTGCCTTGCGCCGCGCGGACGTGCGCCGCTGCTGCTGCCGCAAGAACTTCTCCCGGGCGAGCTGACGCCGCCGCTGATCCTGGCTGACCACGGGGTTCTCTCCTCATGCGTCTCGTACGTCGACGGGTGCGTCGCGCGTCCGTTGAGTGGACTGATTGCGTGTGACCCGTACCGTATATGGGTTCGCTGAGGAAACGGCAGCGCCGGTAGGCTCTGATCCACAGCAACCCACCCTCGTACGCCACAAGAAGGACGATCGTGCTCATTGCCGGGTTCCCCGCCGGGGCCTGGGGGACCAACTGTTACCTGGTCGCCCCCGCCGCCGGTGAGGAGTGCGTGATCATCGACCCGGGCCACCAGGCCACCCAGGGTGTCGAGGAGACGCTGAAGAAGCATCGGCTCAAGCCCGTCGCCGTCGTCCTCACCCACGGCCACATCGACCACGTGGCCTCGGTCGTCCCGGTGTGCGGCGCGCACGACGTTCCGGCGTGGATCCACCCCGAGGACCGGTACATGATGAGCGACCCGGAGAAGGCGCTCGGCCGGTCCATCGGCATGCCGCTCATGGGCGAGCTGACCGTGGGGGAACCCGGTGACGTCAAGGAGTTGACCGACGGCGCCAAGCTGGAGCTGGCAGGTCTGGAGCTGGCCGTCTCGCACGCGCCCGGCCATACCAAGGGGTCGGTGACCTTCCGGATGCCCGAGAACACGGAGATCCCGTCCGTGTTCTTCTCCGGGGATCTGCTGTTCGCCGGCTCCATCGGACGCACCGACCTGCCCGGCGGTGACATGGCCGAGATGCTCGACTCGCTGGCCCGCGTGTGCCTGCCGCTCGACGACTCGACCGTGGTGCTGTCCGGCCACGGCCCCCAGACGACCATCGGCCAGGAGCGCGCCACCAACCCGTATCTGCGGCAGGTGGCGGACGCCGGCGGCCAGGGAGCGGGTCCGACGACCCCTCCCCGACGAGGAATGTGACGAGACCTTCCGTGAGCACCTTTCAGGCCCCCAAGGGCACGTACGACCTGCTGCCACCCCGTTCCGCGATGTTCCTCGCGGTCCGTGAGGCGATCGCCGTCCCGCTGCGCAACTCCGGATACGGCTATGTCGAGACGCCCGGTTTCGAGAACGTCGAGCTGTTCGCGCGGGGTGTCGGTGAATCGACCGACATCGTGACCAAGGAGATGTACGCCTTCGAGACGAAGGGCGGGGACAGGCTTGCCCTGCGTCCCGAGGGCACCGCGTCCGTGCTGCGCGCGACGCTGGAGGCGAGCCTGCACCGGCAGGGCAACCTGCCCGTCAAGCTCTGGTACTCGGGCTCGTACTACCGCTACGAGGCGCCCCAGGCGGGCCGCTACCGCCACTTCTCCCAGGTCGGCGCCGAGGCGATCGGTGCCGAGGACCCGGCCCTGGACGCCGAGTTGATCATCCTGGCGGACCAGGCGTACCGCTCGCTGGGCCTCAGGAACTTCCGCATCCTGCTCAACAGCCTCGGCGACAAGGAGTGCCGCCCCGTCTACCGCGCGGCGCTCCAGGAGTTCCTGCGCGGCCTGGACCTCGACGAGGACACGCTCCGCCGCGCGGAGATCAACCCGCTGCGCGTCCTCGACGACAAGCGCGAGTCGGTGCAGAAGCAGCTCGGTGACGCCCCGCTGCTGCGCGACTACCTCTGCGACGCCTGCAAGGCGTACCACGAGGAGGTGCGCGCCCTGATCACGGCGGCGGGCGTCGCCTTCGAGGACGACCTCAAGCTGGTGCGCGGCCTCGACTACTACACGCGTACGACCTTCGAGTTCGTCCACGACGGTCTGGGCTCGCAGTCCGCGGTCGGCGGCGGCGGTCGCTACGACGGCCTCTCCGAGATGATCGGCGGCCCCGCGCTGCCCTCGGTCGGCTGGGCCCTCGGCGTCGACCGCACGGTCCTCGCCCTGGAGGCGGAGGGCGTCGAGCTCGAACTCCCCGCCGCCACCAGCGTCTTCGCCGTCCCGCTCGGCGACGAGGCCCGCCGCCTGCTGTTCGCCAAGGTCACCGAACTGCGCAAGGTCGGCATCGCGGCCGACTTCGCCTACGGCGGCAGGGGCCTGAAGGGCGCGATGAAGAACGCCAACCGCAGCGGCGCGCGCTACACGATCGTGGCCGGCGAGCGTGACCTCGCCGAGGGCGTCGTCCAGCTCAAGGACATGGAGTCCGGAGAGCAGGTCGCCGTCGGCGTGAACGAGATCGTGGCCGAGCTCGAGGCCCGGCTGGGCTGAGTTCGAACCGTTGTCGCCCTCGTCGCCCTTTACGGGTGGCGGGGGCGACTTTTACGTCCAGTGAACGGTCCGCGCGCGAGGGTGTACGGCACAATGACCCTGCCCCAGCGGCCCCTTCGACGCTATGGAATCGACGGAATCGACGTGATGAGCAAGACGACAGTCAGGGACGTCTCGACCACCGACCGGGAACACACCGAGGCCCCGCGCACGGCGGGCGGAAGCCGGGCCTTCGCGATCCTGCTGCTGATCACCGGTGCGGCCGGACTGCTCGCCTCCTGGGTCATCACGCTCGACAAGTTCAAGCTGCTCGAAGACCCGAACTTCACC
Source organism: Streptomyces sp. MB09-02B (assembly GCF_033794485.1). NCBI lineage: Bacteria > Bacillati > Actinomycetota > Actinomycetes > Kitasatosporales > Streptomycetaceae > Streptomyces > Streptomyces sp. MB09-02B. The sequence goes on along the minus strand of NZ_JARGEE010000025.1, from coordinate 15,968 downwards.
CCCGGGTGCAGCCTCAACCCGGTCGTCTCCTGCGGCAACATCATGAAGAGCGACCAGGCCTCCGTCTTCGGGTTCCCCAACCCGATGCTCGGCCTCGTCGCGTACGGCATGGTCATCTGCGTCGGCATGAGCCTGCTGGCCCGGGCCACCTTCCCCCGCTGGTACTGGCTCACCTTCAACGCGGGCACCCTCTTCGGGGTCGGCTTCGTGACCTGGCTCCAGTACCAGTCGCTCTACACCATCAACTCGCTCTGCCTGTGGTGCTGCCTCGCCTGGGTCGCCACCATCCTGATGTTCTGGTACGTCACGTCCTCCAACATCCGCAACGGCTTCCTGCCCGCGCCGAGCTGGCTGAAGAACTTCTTCGGCGAGTTCACCTGGGTCCTGCCCGTGATGCACATCGGCATCATCGGCATGCTGATCCTGACCCGCTGGTGGGACTTCTGGACCAGCTGACGGGTTCCCCGTCGAGCGACAGGGCGGCTCCGGCGGGGACTGTCAGTGGGGTGACATAGGGTTTTCGGTGTGGAGCCCGATCTGTTCACCGCCGCCGCCGAAGAACGCCAGGAGAAGGACCCGGCCGCCAGCCCCCTGGCCGTACGGATGCGTCCGCGCACCCTGGACGAGGTCGTGGGCCAGCAGCACCTGCTGAAGCCCGGCTCGCCGCTGCGCAGACTGGTCGGAGAGTCCGGCGGCGGCCCCGCCGGCCCCTCCTCGGTGATCCTCTGGGGCCCGCCCGGCACCGGCAAGACGACCCTGGCGTACGTCGTCTCCAAGGCCACCAACAAGCGGTTCGTGGAGCTCTCCGCGATCACCGCCGGGGTCAAGGAGGTCCGCGCGGTCATCGAGGGCGCCCGCCGCGCCACCGGCGGTTTCGGCAAGGAGACCGTTCTCTTCCTCGACGAGATCCACCGCTTCAGCAAGGCCCAGCAGGACTCCCTCCTCCCGGCCGTCGAGAACCGCTGGGTCACCCTGATCGCGGCGACCACGGAGAACCCGTACTTCTCGGTGATCTCCCCGCTCCTGTCCCGCTCCCTCCTCCTCACCCTCGAACCGCTCACCGACGACGACCTCAGCGGCCTGCTGAAACGCGCGCTGGGTGACGAGCGCGGGCTCAAGGACGCGCTCACCCTGCCCGAGGACACCGAGGCGCACCTCCTGCGGATCGCCGGCGGCGACGCCCGCCGCGCCTTGACCGCCCTGGAGGCCGCGGCCGGCGCCGCCCTCGACAAGGGGGAGCGGGAGATCGCGCTCCAGACGCTGGAAGAGACCGTCGACCGCGCCGCCGTGAAGTACGACCGCGACGGCGACCAGCACTACGACGTGGCCAGCGCACTGATCAAGTCGATCCGAGGTTCGGACGTGGACGCCGCGCTGCACTACCTGGCTCGGATGATCGAGGCCGGTGAGGACCCCCGGTTCATCGCCCGCCGCCTGATGATCTCCGCCAGCGAGGACATCGGCCTCGCCGACCCGAACGCCCTGCCCATAGCCGTGGCGGCCGCCCAGGCCGTCGCCATGATCGGCTTCCCCGAGGCTGCGCTCACCCTCAGCCACGCCACCATCGCCCTCGCCCTGGCCCCGAAGTCGAACTCCGCGACGACGGCCATCGGCGCCGCCATGGAGGACGTGCGCAAGGGACACGCGGGACCCGTGCCGGCGCACCTGCGAGACGGGCACTACAAGGGCGCGGCCAAGCTCGGTCACGCGCAGGGGTACGTCTACCCGCACGACCTGCCCGAAGGGATCGCGGCCCAGCAGTACGCCCCGGAGGAGCTCAGGGACCGGGAGTACTACACCCCCACCCGGCACGGCGCCGAGGCCCGGTACGCCGACGCGGTGGAGTGGACCCGTCAGCACCTCGGTCGTAAGCGGTCCTGAGCAGCCTGTAGACTCAGCCGAAGTGCTGTGTCCCGTGCAGTCAGAACGGGACGGTCAGCCGGAACTCCTCAGGGGGTTCCAGGAGCGTCGCGCACCGTTCGAATGGTGTCGCGGGCAGCCCACCACCATCCGTCGTACGGCGGGACCGGTCGGTGGGCCACTCGCGTGCTGCACGTATGTGCCCAGACCAGGGGAGCGGCTGCCCATCGGGTCCCTCACGGATCCGGCGGGTTTCCCCGGCTGCGGATGCGACCTCCCTCAACCCTGACAAGCCGAACACCCAGAAATGAGAGATCGTGGCGAACCAGTCCCGCCCCAAGGTCAAGAAGTCGCGTGCCCTCGGCATCGCGCTGACCCCGAAGGCCGTCAAGTACTTCGAGGCCCGCCCCTACCCGCCGGGTGAGCACGGCCGCGGCCGCAAGCAGAACTCGGACTACAAGGTCCGTCTGCTCGAGAAGCAGCGTCTGCGCGCGCAGTACGACGTGTCCGAGCGCCAGCTCGTCCGCGCCTACGAGCGTGCCTCCAAGGTCCAGGGCAAGACCGGTGAGGCCCTGATCATCGAGCTCGAGCGCCGTCTCGACGCGCTGGTCCTGCGTTCGGGCATCGCCCGCACGATCTACCAGGCCCGCCAGATGGTCGTCCACGGCCACATCGAGGTCAACGGCCACAAGGTCGACAAGCCGTCCTTCCGCGTCAAGCCGGACGACGTCGTCATGGTCCGTGAGCGCAGCCGTCAGAAGCCGCTGTTCGAGGTCGCCCGCGAGGGTGGCTTCGCCGCCGACGGTGAGACCCCGCGCTACCTCCAGGTGAACCTGAAGGCCCTGGCCTTCCGCCTGGACCGCGACCCGAACCGCAAGGAGATCCCGGTCATCTGCGACGAGCAGCTCGTCGTCGAGTACTACGCCCGTTGATCCTCTTTCGACGGACGTAGGACACACGCACCGAGCGTCAGCCCGTCGTTCCCCCGCCTTCCGAGGCGGGCGGGACGGCGGGCTGACGCCTTGGTGCGGTAGGCATTAATGCGGTTCTGAGCGATCGCCCCGGCGCGATAGGCTCGGGACACGACTTTTCGACGTTCAGGCATGTTCCAGGGAGCGGGTGCAGACAGTGTCCGGTGGAGAGGTGGCCGGGATCCTGGTGGCCGTCTTCTGGGCGATCCTGGTCTCCTTCCTCGCCGTCGCGCTGGCGAGGCTGGCCCAGACGCTCAAGGCGACCACCAAGCTCGTCGCGGACGTGACCGACCAGGCCGTCCCCCTCCTCGCCGACGCGTCCACCGCCGTCCGCTCCGCGCAGACCCAGATCGAGCGGGTCGACGCCATCGCGTCCGACGTCCAGGAGGTCACGTCGAACGCCTCGGCGCTCTCCACGACCGTCGCGTCCACCTTCGGCGGCCCCCTCGTGAAGGTCGCCGCCTTCGGCTACGGCGTACGCCGGGCCATGGGCGGCCGCCGGGAGGGCGAGTCCGCCGAGGAACAGCGTCGTACCGTGATCGTGGGACGCACCGTTCCGGGCACGCGCCGGAGCAGGCGTGACACCCGTGGAAAGAAGGACTGACCGAGCGATGTTCCGCCGTACGTTCTGGTTCACCACAGGGGTCGCCGCCGGAGTGTGGGCCACCACCAAGGTCAACCGCAAACTGAAGCAGCTCACGCCCGAGCACCTCGCGACCCAGGCAGCGCACAAGGCGGTCGAGGCGGGCCACAGGATCAAGGACCGGGCCGTCCACTTCGCGCTCGACGTCCGCGACAACATGGCCCAGCGGGAGGCCGAGTTGGGCGAGGCGCTCGGCATCGAGGCCAATCCCGACACGTACCCGGAGCTTCCGGCCCCGCGGCGCGTCGTGGCCATCGAGAACAGCAACACCTCGAAGTACAGCAGGAATCCGAGGTACGCCGACAACTCGCCGTACCCGTACAACCGGAATGAGGACCACTGATGGAGTCGGCCGAGATTCGTCGCCGCTGGTTGAGCTTCTTCGAGGAGCGCGGTCACACCGTTGTCCCTTCGGCGTCGCTCATCGCGGACGACCCGACTCTGCTCCTGGTCAACGCGGGCATGGTCCCCTTCAAGCCGTACTTCCTCGGTGAGGTCAAGCCCTCCTTCGACCGCGCCACCAGCGTGCAGAAGTGCGTCCGTACGCCGGACATCGAAGAGGTCGGCAAGACCACCCGGCACGGCACGTTCTTCCAGATGTGCGGCAACTTCTCCTTCGGCGACTACTTCAAGGAGGGCGCCATCCAGCACGCCTGGGAGCTGCTCACCAGCCCCCAGGACAAGGGTGGTTACGGCCTGGAGCCCGAGAAGCTCTGGATCACCGTCTACAAGGACGACGACGAGGCCGAGCGCATCTGGCACGAGCAGGTCGGCGTGCCCAAGGAGCGCATCCAGCGCCTCGGCAAGAAGGACAACTACTGGTCCATGGGCGTCCCCGGCCCGTGCGGCCCGTGTTCCGAGATCAACTACGACCGCGGCCCGGAGTTCGGCGTCGAGGGCGGCCCGGCCGTCAACGACGAGCGGTACGTGGAGATCTGGAACCTGGTCTTCATGCAGTACGAGCGCGGCGAGGGCACCTCCAAGGAGGACTTCGAGATCCTCGGCGAGCTGCCCAGCAAGAACATCGACACCGGCCTCGGCCTGGAGCGCCTCGCCATGATTCTGCAGGGCGTGCAGAACATGTACGAGATCGACACCTCCATGGCCGTCATCGACAAGGCCACCGAGCTGACCGGCGTCCGCTACGGCGACGCCCACGCGTCCGACGTCTCCCTGCGCGTGGTCACCGACCACATCCGCACCGCCGTGATGCTCATCGGCGACGGCGTCACCCCGGGCAACGAGGGCCGTGGCTACGTCCTGCGCCGCATCATGCGCCGCGCCATCCGCAACATGCGCCTGCTCGGTGCCACCGGCCCGGTCGTCAAGGACCTCATCGACGTCGTCATCGGCATGATGGGCCAGCAGTACCCCGAGCTGATCACCGACCGCGAGCGCATCGAGAAGGTCGCCCTCGCCGAGGAGAACGCCTTCCTCAAGACGCTGAAGGCCGGCACGAGCATCCTCGACACGGCCATCACCGACACCAAGACCGCCGGTGGCAAGCAGTTGCCCGGCGACAAGGCGTTCCTGCTCCACGACACCTGGGGCTTCCCGATCGACCTCACCCTGGAGATGGCCGCCGAACAGGGCCTCTCCGTGGACGAGGACGGCTTCCGCCGCCTGATGAAGGAGCAGCGGGACAAGGCCAAGGCCGACGCCCGTTCCAAGAAGACCGGCCACGCCGACCTCGGCGCCTACCGTGAGATCGCCGACACCGCCGGGGAGACCGAGTTCATCGGCTACTCGGACACCGAGGGCGAGTCCACAGTCGTCGGCATCCTCGTCGACGGTCTCTCCTCGCCCGCCGCCACCGAGGGCGACGAGGTCGAGATCGTCCTCGACCGCACCCCGTTCTACGCCGAGGGCGGCGGTCAGATCGGCGACACCGGCCGGATCAAGGTCGACTCCGGTGCCGTCATCGAGATCCGCGACTGCCAGAAGCCGGTCCCGGGCGTCTACGTCCACAAGGGCGTCGTCCAGGTCGGCGAGGTCACCGTCGGCGCCAAGGCCCAGGCCTCGATCGACGGCCGCCGCCGTACGGCCATCGCCCGCGCCCACTCGGCCACCCACCTCACCCACCAGGCCCTGCGCGACGCCCTCGGCCCGACGGCCGCCCAGGCCGGTTCCGAGAACCAGCCCGGCCGCTTCCGCTTCGACTTCGGCTCCCCGTCCGCCGTTCCGACGGCCGTGATGACCGACGTCGAGCAGAAGATCAACGAGGTGCTCTCCCGCGACCTGGACGTCCACGCGGAGATCCTGAGCCTCGACGAGGCCAAGAAGCAGGGCGCCATCGCCGAGTTCGGCGAGAAGTACGGCGAGCGCGTCCGCGTCGTCACCATCGGCGACTTCTCCAAGGAACTGTGCGGCGGCACGCACGTCCACAACACATCGCAGCTCGGCCTGGTGAAGCTCCTCGGCGAGTCCTCGATCGGCTCCGGCGTGCGCCGTATCGAAGCCCTCGTCGGCGTCGACGCCTACAACTTCCTCGCCCGTGAGCACACGGTCGTCGCCCAGCTCCAGGAGCTGATCAAGGGCCGCCCGGAGGAGCTTCCGGAGAAGGTCTCCGCAATGCTCGGCAAGCTGAAGGACGCCGAGAAGGAGATCGAGAAGTTCCGCGCGGAGAAGGTGCTCCAGGCCGCCGGTGGTCTCGTCGAGTCCGCCAAGGACGTTTCCGGCGTCGCTCTCGTGACCGGTCAGGTCCCGGACGGCACCACCGCCGACGACCTCCGCAAGCTCGTCCTCGACGTGCGCGGACGCATCCAGGGCGGCCGGGCCGTCGTGGTCGCCCTGTTCACCGTCGTGAACGGCAAGCCGCTCACCGTCATCGCCACCAACGAGGCCGCCCGCGAGCGCGGCCTGAAGGCCGGCGACCTGGTCCGTACGGCCGCCAAGACCCTCGGCGGCGGCGGTGGCGGCAAGCCGGACGTCGCCCAGGGCGGCGGCCAGAACGCGGCCGCCGTGGGCGAGGCCGTGGACGCGGTCGAGCGCCTGGTCGCCGAGACGGCCAAGTGAGCACCACGGATCACACGAGCGAAGGCGACGGTCCGGCCATGCGCCGTGGCCGTCGCCTCGCGATCGACGTCGGGGACGCCCGGATCGGTGTCGCCTCCTGCGACCCCGACGGGATCCTCGCCACCCCGGTCGAGACGGTTCCCGGACGCGATGTCCCGGCGGCTCAGCGTCGATTGAGACAACTGGTCGACGAATACGTACCTATCGAAGTAATCGTCGGTCTGCCACGCTCTCTGAAAGGCGGAGAGGGGCCGGCCGCCGTCAAGGTGCGAGGTTTCGCCCAGGAGTTGGCTCGCATGATCGCGCCCGTTCCGGTCAGACTCATCGACGAGAGAATGACCACGGTGACGGCCGGTCAAGGCCTGCGTGCCTCAGGGGTGAAATCCAAAAAGGGCAGGTCGGTCATCGACCAGGCAGCGGCCGTGATCATCCTGCAACAGGCGTTGGAATCCGAACGGATGTCAGGCAAAGCTCCGGGCGAGGGCGTCGAAGTGGTCATCTGATCGCGATACGGTAACGTTCCGCGCGATGTGGTGGCCTTCGAACAGCCACCGCACAAAAAGAGGCGGGGACGACAGCCGAGCCACAGGCCCCGCGTGACCGCCGCCTCGCGGCTCTAGGGGATCGATGACTGAGTATGGCCGGGGCCCAGGCTCCGAACCGTGGCATCCGGACGACCCGTTGTACGGGGACGGCGGATGGGACGGACAGCAGGCCCAGGCGGGCCAGCAGTCCGCGTACGGCGGCCAGCCGCAGCAGCACTACCCGGAGCAGCAGCAGTACCAGCAGCAGTACGACAACGGAAACGGCAACGGCACCTGGGGCAACGGCCATCATGACGCCTACGCCCAGCAGCAGTACCAGCAGGAGTACGGCGACCCGGGGCAGCAGTACGCCGGCCAGCAGCAGCCCCAGCACCACCAGCCCCAGCCTCAGCACCACCAGCCCCAGCACCACCAGCAGTACCCCGGACCTGGTCAGCAGCAGTACGACCAGGTCAACGGCGGCTGGAACAACGGAACACACCAGCACCAGCAGGGCACTTACGCCGGCGACCCGAACGACCCCTACGGGGGACAGCAGCAGGCGATGGCCTACGGGGGCGGTGGCCAGCAGGACTTCTACGGGACGCCCGACGCGTATCCGCCGCCGGAGCCGCCCGCCCGCCGCCGCGCGGACACCACGCCCGCTCCGGAGCCCGAGGCCGAGAAGCCGCAGGCCGCCGAACGGACCGACTGGGACCCCGGGCCGGACCAGGGCGAGCACGCGTTCTTCGCGGGTAGCGCCGATGACGACGATGACGACGAGTCGGAGGGGCGTGGCGGCCGGGGCGACCGGAAGGGCCGCGGCGGCAAGTCCAAGAAACCGGGCAAGGGCGGCAAGAAGCGCCGCAGCGGGTGCGCCTGCCTGGTGGTCGTCATGGTCCTCGGCGGCGGCTTCGCCGGTGTGAGTTATTTCGGGTACCAGTTCTTCCAGAGTCGTTTTGGCGAGGCTCCCGACTATTCGGGCAACGGCACGAACGACACCGTGACGATCACGGTCGCCAAGGGTGAGTTCGGGTCGGACATCGGGCAGAAATTGAAAACGGCCGGGGTCGTCAAGAGCGTGGACGCCTTCACGGCCGCGCTGGCGAAGAATCCCGGGAAGGACATTCAGGCCGGTGTTTATCTCCTCAAGAAGGAGATGTCCGCTGCAAGCGCTATCGCCTTGATGCTGGATCCGAAGAGCCAGAACAACTTCACTGTGCGTGAAGGTGAGCGGAACAGTGCAATCTATGTCTTGATCGACAAGGAACTCGGCCTCAAGAAGGGCACCACCGCCGACGTCGCCGAGAAGAAGTGGAACTCACTCGGCCTGCCCGAGTGGGCGAACGACAACGACGAGATCAAGGATCCGCTGGAAGGATTCCTCTACCCGTCCACCTATCCGGTCGCCAATGACATGAAGCCCGAGGCGGTCCTGAAGGAAATGATCGATCTCGCGAAGGCGAAGTACGAGCAGTTCGATCTGACGGGCAAGGCGAAGGGTCTGAAGCTCGAAAGTCCGCTTCAGGTGCTCACCGTCGCGAGCCTGGTGCAGGCCGAGGGAAACAACAGCAAGGACTACAAGAAGATCGCGCGGGTCGTCTACAACCGCCTTGAGCCCAACAATGCGGAGACGGCTGGGCTGCTCGACTTCGACTCGACGGTCAATTACCTGCGCGGTGAATCCAAGCTGGCCACCGGCTCAGTCGACTCGCTGCGGCGGATCGATGACCCGTACAACACGTACAAGGTGTATGGGTTGCCGCCCGGGCCGATCGGCAACCCCGGCGACGAGGCGATCGAGGGAGCCCTCAAGCCGACCAAGGGCGACTGGTACTACTTCGTGTCGATCAGCAAGGACGAGACGCTGTTCGCCGTCACCAACGAAGAGCACAACAAGAACCGCCGGAAGTACCAGGAAGCGCAGAACGCACAATGAGCCGCACCGCCAGCAAGAACCGCGCCGCCGTGCTCGGTTCGCCCATCGCCCACTCGCTCTCCCCGGTGCTGCACCGGGCCGCGTACGCCGAACTCGGGCTCACCGACTGGTCGTACGACCGATTCGAGGTCGACGAGGAGGCTCTGCCCGGCTTCGTCGAGCAGCTCGGGCCGGAGTGGGCGGGCCTCTCGCTGACCATGCCGCTCAAGCGGGCGGTCATCCCGTTGCTGGACGAGATCAGCGAGACGGCGACCTCCGTCGAGGCCGTCAACACGCTGGTGTTCACCGAGGACGGACGTCGCGTCGGCGACAACACCGACATCCCCGGGATGGTCGCGGCCCTGCGGGAGCGCGGCATCGAGCAGGTGGAGTCGGCGGCCATCCTCGGCGCGGGCGCCACGGCGTCCTCCGCGCTCGCCGCGCTCGCCCGGATCTGTACCGGTGAGGTCGTGGCGTACGTCCGGAGCGAGGCGCGGGCCGCCGAGATGCGGCAGTGGGGCGAGCGGCTGGAAGTCGAGGTACGTACGGCGGACTGGGCGGAGGCCGAGCGCGGCCTGAGCGCTCCCCTTGTCATCGCCACGACACCGGCCGGGGCGACGGACGCGCTGTCCGGTGTGGTGCCGGAGCGGCCGACGACGCTGTTCGACGTGCTGTACCACCCGTGGCCGACGGAACTCGCCGCGCGCTGGTCGGCATACGGCGGTGCCGTCGTCAGCGGGCTCGATCTGCTCGTCCACCAGGCGGTGCTGCAGGTCGAGCAGATGACCGGGTGCAAGACGGCGCCGGTGGCGGCGATGCGGACGGCGGGGGAGCGGGCGCTGGCCGAGCGCGGCTGAGGGAGGGGCGAGCAGCCCGCGTGTCACCCCGCGTGTGCTGATGCTGTGAAGCCCTTGTACCGAGGGGTAACCAGCGGCGATCATCACCGGGCGGCCCGGCGACGCAGGCGGGGCGTTGAACGGAGCCCACATGTCACGTCACTCCCGGCGCAGGTTTCTCACGTATCTGGTGGCCGCGCCCACGCTCGCGGTCGCCACCAAGATCGGCCTGGACGTCTACGAGCCCGGCAGCGCGGAGGCGGCGATCCCCACACTGCCCGCGCCGGCGGATCTGGTGGACCTCGGTGATCTGCTGATCCTGGCCGGGACGCCGACGGCGCACATGCTGGTGCTGAGCGTCGACGAGGAGGGCGTGGCCCATTTCCGGCTGCCGCGCGAGGAGGTCGGGCAGGGGCTCACGACTGCCGTGGCGATGCTGGTGGCGGAGGAGCTGGACACCCCGCTCGACCGGGTCAGGATCCAACTGGACGACGCGCGGCCGGAGTTGCTGTTCAACCAGCTCACCGGCAGCTCCAACTCCATCCGCTCGCTCTACGATCCGGTCCGGCACACGGCAGCCGCCGCACGGGCCCGCCTGGTTCGTGCCGCCGCAAAGCAATGGGGGCTTTCAGCACGTGAGTTGACGATGCGTCAGGGCGTCGTCGTCGCGCCGGACGGACGTACCGCCTCCTACGGCTCGCTCTCGGCGGCCGCCGCATCCCTCGACCTCGGCTACCTCACCGTCACGCCGAAGAAGGAGTCGGAGCACACCCTCGTCGGCACCCCCACCTCACGCATCGATGCCCGTGCCCTGGTCACGGGCAAGCAGGCCTACACGCTCGACCTCGACGTGCCGGGGGCCAAGCCCTGCATGGTGCGCAGGCCGCCGACGATCAACGGCACGGTGAAGGCGGTGAACAACGAGGCCGCCGTACGGGCCATGCCCGGCGTGCTCGACGTGGTGACCATCGACACGGGCGTCGCCGTCGTCGCGGAAACGTTCGGGCAGGCCCTCGACGGCAAGGAGGCGCTGGACGTCACCTGGGGGCCGGGCAGCGTCGACGCGCTCTCGGACGACGGCATCAGGGCGAAGCTGAAGGCGGCCACGCCCTCGCTGGACGTCCTCGGGCTGCTGGTGAAGAAGGTGGAGGGCGCGTTCGACTTCGCGTTCGCCAGCCATGCGCCGCTGGAGACGAACTCGGCCGTGGCGGACGTGCGGGCAGACCGTGCCGAGATCTGGTCCGGGCTGAAGTCGCCGATCGTCGCCCAGGCCGCCATCGCCAAGGCCGTCGGGCTCCCCGTGTCCAAGGTCGACGTGCACGTCGTGCAGTCCGGCGGCTCCTTCGGGCGGCGGCTCTTCTACGACGCGGCACTGGAGGCCGCCGTCGTGTCGAAGAAGAGCGGGCGGCCGGTACGGCTGATGTGGTCCCGTATCGACGACATGCGGCACGGGCGGATGCGGCCCGCCACCCACCACCGGGTCCGGGCCACCTACGCGGCCGGGCAGGTGCTCACCTTCACCCACCAGGTGGCGGCGGTGGAGACCGACTTCCGCCACGGGCTCGGCGACGCGATCACCGCCGCCGCGGCGAGCCTGCCGTCCGGCATCGGGAACGCGACCTTCGCCCAGACCCTGTTCCTGACCACGGTGAAATCCCCGTACAACTTCGGGGTCACCGCACAGACGCTCACCGAGGTGCCGATCAGGATGCACACCGGGTCGTGGCGCTCGGTGTACTCGGCCAACACCCGCGGGGCCGAGGAGATCATCGTCGACGAGCTGGCGGCGAAGCTGGGCAAGGACCCCGTCGCCTTCCGGCGGGAGTTCCTCAAGACCGCGCGGCAGCGGGCCGTGCTCGACAAAGTCGCGGCGGAGGGGAACTGGGGGCGGATCCTCCCCGACGGCTGGGCCCAGGGCGTCGCCTTCCACGACGAGTACAAGGCCTGCACGGCCTGCCTGGTCGAGATCGACGCGACCGATCCGAAGAAGCCCCGCGTGACCAAGGCCGTCATCGCCGCCGACGTGGGCCGCGTGATCAACCCGCGCGGCCTGGAGGCCCAGCTGCTCGGCGGGCTCACGGACGCCATCTCCACCACCTTGCGGGCCGGGCTCCACATCGACGAGGGCCTGCCGCTGGAAGGCAGCTACTCCCAGTTCCACTACGCCCGCCAGAAGGACTCCCCGAAGGACGTCAGGATCTTCGTCATCGAGGGGGCCGACGAACCCGGCGGCGCGGGCGAACTGGGCGTCCCGGCGGCCGTCGGCGCCGTCGCCAACGCCTACGCGCGGGCCACCGGCACCAAGCCGCGCAGCTTCCCCCTCAACTTCGACGTGGACTTCACGCCCTTCCCCCGCTGAGCCCACCGCACAGTCCAGGAGCACATCGATGCCCTCCCACACCTTCACCGTGAACGGCGAGACCGTCACCGTCGACGCCCCCGACGACCTGCCCCTGCTGTGGGCACTGCGCGATCTGCTGGGCGTGCGCGGCCCGAAGTACGGCTGCGGGATCGACGTCTGCAAGGCCTGCACCAGCCACCTCGACGGCGAGGCCGTCCGGCCCTGCGTGGTGCCGGTCGCCGAGGCGGCGGGCCGCGAGGTCACCACCATCGAGGGCCTGGCCGACGGCGACGAGCTGCACCCCGTCCAGGAGGCCTGGCTGGAGCAGGACGTCGCCCAGTGCGGTTACTGCCAGCCCGGGCAGATCATGGCCGCCGTCGCCCTGCTCAAGCGGACCAGCGACCCCACCGACGCCGACATCGACGAGATCGCCAACGTCTGCCGCTGCGGCACGTACTTCCGCATCCGCGAGGCGATCAAGAGCGCGGCGGCGAAGATGCGCTGACCCGGCGCGGTGCTCCGTCCCGCGCGCCTGGCCCGTCCGTCTGCTGGACCTGTGACCGGCTGCCGCCCCGGACGTGGGAGGATCGGAGGTGGCGGGCCGGGGCCGCGCACCCGGTAGCCGTCGCCGTACGCGAGGACGCGCGTACACGCAGGCAGGACGCAGTACCGGGCGCGAGCACTGGAGGAGCACCGTTGAGCAGGTTGCGCTGGCTGACCGCGGGGGAGTCCCACGGTCCCGCACTTGTCGCGACGCTGGAGGGCCTTCCCGCCGGCGTGCCGATCACCACGGAGATGGTGGCGGACCACCTGGCCCGGCGGCGCCTGGGCTATGGACGCGGTGCCCGGATGAAGTTCGAGCGCGACGAGGTCACCTTCCTCGGCGGTGTGCGGCACGGCCTCACCATGGGCTCCCCGGTGGCGATCATGGTCGGGAACACCGAGTGGCCGAAGTGGGAGCAGGTCATGGCGGCCGACCCGGTCGACCCGGAGATCCTCGCCGGGCTCGCCCGCAACGCGCCGCTGACCCGCCCCCGGCCCGGTCACGCCGACCTGGCCGGCATGCAGAAGTACGGCTTCGACGAGGCCCGTCCGGTCCTGGAGCGGGCCTCTGCCCGGGAGACCGCCGCCCGGGTCGCCCTCGGCGCCGTCGCCCGGTCGTACCTGAAGGAGACGGCCGGCGTCGAGATCGTCAGCCACGTCGTCGAGCTGGCCGCCGCGAAGGCCCCGCAGGGGGTGTACCCGACCCCGGCCGACGTGGACAAGCTGGACGCCGACCCGGTGCGCTGCCTGGACGCCGACGCGTCGAAGACGATGGTCGCGGAGATCGACCAGGCCCACAAGGACGGCGACACCCTCGGCGGCGTCGTCGAGATCCTGGCGTACGGCGTGCCCGTGGGCCTCGGCTCGCACGTCCACTGGGACCGCAAGCTGGACGCCCGACTCGCCGGCGCGCTGATGGGCATCCAGGCCATCAAGGGCGTCGAGGTCGGTGACGGCTTCGAACTGGCGCGGGTGCCGGGCTCCAAGGCGCACGACGAGATCGTGAACACCCCCGAGGGTATCCGCCGGGTCTCCGGCCGCTCCGGCGGCACCGAGGGCGGGCTCAGCACCGGCGAGCTGCTGCGGGTCCGTGCGGCGATGAAGCCGATCGCGACCGTGCCGCGCGCCCTGCAGACCGTCGACGTGACCACGGGCGAGGCCACGCAGGCCCACCACCAGCGCTCCGACGTCTCCGCCGTGCCGGCGGCCGGTATCGTCGCCGAGGCGATGGTGGCCCTGGTGCTGGCCGACGCGGTGGCCGAGAAGTTCGGCGGCGACAGCGTCACCGAGACGGCCCGCAACGTCCGCTCCTACCTCGACCACCTCGCGATCCGGTGAGCCCGGTGCCTCTGGTTGTCCTCGTCGGCCCCATGGGCGTCGGCAAGTCCACCGTCGGACAGCTGCTCGCCGAGCGGCTCGGCGTCGCCTACCGCGACACCGACGACGACATCGTGGCCGAGCAGGGCCGCGAGATCGCGGAGATCTTCGTCGACGAGGGCGAGCCCGCCTTCCGTGCCATCGAGAAAAAGGCCGTGCACACGGCGCTCGCGACCCACGACGGGGTCCTCGCCCTCGGCGGCGGTGCGATCCTCGACGCCGACACCCGGGCCCTGCTCGTGGGGCAGCGGGTCGTGTACCTCTCGATGGACGTCGAGGAGGCCGTCAAGCGCACCGGCCTCAACGCCGCCCGCCCCCTGCTGGCCGTCAATCCCCGCAAGCAGTGGCGGGAGTTGATGGACGCCCGGCGCAACCTCTACGAGGAGGTCGCCACGGCCGTCGTCGCCACCGACGGCCGCACGCCCGAGGAAGTCACCCGGGCTGCCCTGGACGCACTGGAGTTGAAGGACGCATGAGCGAGACAGTGACCCGTATCCAGGTCGGCGGTACGGCGGGCACCGAGCCGTACGAGGTTCTGGTGGGGCGTCAACTCCTCGGCGAACTCGGCGGGTTGATCGGCAACCGCGTCAAGCGCGTCGCGGTGATCCACCCGGAGGCGCTGGAGGGCACCGGCGAGGCCCTGCGCGCCGACCTGGCGGAGCAGGGCTTCGAGGCGGTCGCCATCCAGGTGCCGAACGCGGAGGAGGCCAAGACCGCCGAGGTCGCCGCGTACTGCTGGAAGGCGCTCGGCCAGTCCGGCTTCACCCGCACCGATGTCATCGTCGGTGTCGGCGGCGGCGCCACCACCGACCTGGCCGGCTTCGTGGCGGCGACCTGGCTGCGCGGGGTCCGCTGGATCGCCATCCCCACCACCGTGCTGGCCATGGTGGACGCGGCCGTCGGCGGCAAGACCGGAATCAACACGGCCGAGGGCAAGAACCTGGTGGGCTCGTTCCACCCGCCGGCCGGGGTGCTGTGCGACCTGGCCGCGCTCGACTCGCTGCCGGTCAACGACTACGTCTCCGGACTCGCCGAGATCATCAAGGCCGGCTTCATCGCCGACCCGGTGATCCTGGACCTGGTCGAGGCCGACCCGCAGGCCGCCCGCACGCCTGCCGGGCGGCACACCTCGGAGCTGATCGAGCGGTCGATCCGGGTCAAGGCCGAGGTCGTCTCCGGCGACCTCAAGGAGTCCGGCCGCCGCGAGATCCTCAACTACGGGCACACGCTGGCCCACGCCATCGAGAAGAACGAGCGCTACCAGTGGCGGCACGGCGCGGCCGTGTCCGTGGGCATGCACTTCGCGGCCGAACTGGGCCGTCTGGCGGGCCGGTTGGACGACGCCACCGCGGACCGTCATCGCACGGTCCTCGAGTCGGTCGGGCTGCCGCTGCACTACCGCTACGACCAGTGGCCCCGGCTGCTGGAGACGATGAAGGTCGACAAGAAGTCCCGGGGCGACCTGCTGCGCTTCATCGTCCTGGACGGTCTGGCCAAGCCCACCGTCCTGGAGGGTCCCGACCCGGCGATCCTGCTCGCCGCCTACGGCGAAGTGGGCCAGTAACACCCGCTCGGGCACCACTTGCCCGATTCGCCTTGTGTCCCTGGCCACTTGGGCACTTCGGGCTGCCCCCGGCCGTTCACCAAACGGCGGCCGGGGACGGTACCGTTCGGTAAGGGCGGGGTCGTGAGGTCCCGCTCGCCAGTGTCGATGTGACTGTACGAGACGGAGTGGCACCGGATGCAGCACGCAGTGGGAGCTCCGCTGCCGCCGCCCCATCGGCCGGGGCAGGACCCGGCGGCCCCGTGGTCGCCGACCGCGAACCACCAGGGACACCCGGCACCCCCTCATCCGGGAGCGCCGGGCGCGAACCCACCGGGTCACCACCCCGGTGCGGGCCAACCGATCCCCCCGGGCACGCATCCGGGCCCCGTACCGC
>NZ_JARGEE010000259.1:0-13028 GCF_033794485.1 Streptomyces sp. MB09-02B | reverse complement strand
ATTTTTTTTTTGTGCTTGGTCCGTGGGTGCTAGAAGTTTTATAAACACACGTCGCAGACGATCAGCAGCGCGGCGACGGCCACCCCGGACCCGGCCACCAGCCACGCGCGCACCCCCCACGGGTCGGGCCGGTAGCGGGTGCGCGGTGAGCGCCGGCCGCCCAGCCGCAGTCCCGCCAGCGCGGCGACCACTCCCGCGAGCAGCACGGGCAGGCCGTAGCCGCCGCCCTCGGCGGTCAGCACACCGTACGTTCCCGCGCAGACGCCGAGCAGTCCCCCGAGGGTGAGCGCGGCGGTCGTACGGCGGACGCGTGCCGGGACCTCGGCGGTACGGCCGTAGCCGCGCGAGTCCATCGCGGCGGCCAGCGCGACCGACCGCTCCAACGCGCCCTCCAGCACCGGGAGTCCGACGTGCAGCAGACCCCGTACGCCCCGGTCGGGCCGGCCCCGCAGCCGCCGCGCGGCCCGCAACCGCTGTACGTCCGCCACCAGATGCGGCGCGAACGTCATCGCCACGACCACGGCCACGCCGGCCTCGTACAGGGCGCCGGGGAGGGACTTCAGGAGGCGGGCCGGGTTGGCCAGGGCGTTGGCGGCGCCGACGCAGATCAGCAGGGTGGCCAGCCGCAGCCCGTCGTACAGCGCGAACAGGGCCCCCTCCGCCGTGACCCGGCCCCCCAGCCGGATCCCCTGCGCCCAGGCGGGAAGCGGCACTTCGGGGAGCGTGAACAGGGTGTGCGTCCCGGGAACGGGCGAGCCCAGCACGACCGCGAACCCCAGCCGGACGCCCAGCACCACCAGCCCGAGCTTCACGAACGCGGTGTACGAGCGGGCCCAGGGGGCGTCGGTCCGATGCGTGGCCACGACATATCCGGCCACCGCGATCAGCAGGGCGAGGAGCAGGGGGTTGGTGGTGCGCGACGCGGCGGTACCGAGCCCGAGAGCCCAGAACCACCAGGCAAGAGGATGCACCCCGCCACCCCGCCTTCCGGCCGACACCGGCTCCGGCCTCGGCTCCGGCTCCGGGCGCTCTGTGAACCACCGCATCGCGCCGCCCTAACCCCGGCGCCGCCGCGCCCGCCACACCGCGGCGGCCCCCAGCACGGCGACCACGCCCGCGCCCACGAACAACCCGACGGACGGCCCCTGCCCCTCCTCGGAGGCGCCCCCGGCCGACGAACCCGTGGCGTCGGAACGGCCGTCGGTGCCGGACGCGGCGTCGGAGTCGACCGCCTCCCCGCACCCCTTCCCCGGATATCCCCCGATCGCGCAGAGCAGCGCGTTCGTGTCGTACCGAAGGGGCTTCGCGACGGAGGCCAACGCCTCGGCCGTGGTCGCGTCGTCCGGCACCCGCGCACAGGCCGTACGCGCCTTCGGAGGCGTCTCGCCCTCCGGTGCGTCCGCCGCCGTACCGAAGTCGATGACCAGCGCGACCCGCTTCTCCCCGCTCCGCGCGGCCGTGTCCCCGCAGACCGAGGCGAAGTCGGTGGCGCCGCGCGGCTGGAGCGCGTCCGCCGAGTCCCGGCTCACGGCGAACCGGAAGCCCTGGACCTCCCCGTCCACCGGTCGCGCGGTCGACGGCCCTTGCGTGGCGTACGCCCAGGCGGAGCCGTCCCTCTCCCAGAAGGACCAGTACCGGTACGCGGCGGCGTGGGCGGGCCCCGGACTCCCCAGCACGAACAGCAGACCGCCCAGCAGCGCGAGCACCCCACTCCGTCGCCGGGGCGACGAGGCCCCCCTCCGACGGCCGGTCATGCCTCCGGCCGCTTCCGGCCGGACCGCGCCAGCACGAAGCCGACGACGGCGACGACCACGACGAGCCCGAGCCCGATCACCCACCACACGCCTGCCCCGTCTGCCCCGAGACCGTCACCGGCTTCGTCCCCGGTGGCCGTGTCCTCGTGCGGCACCGAGGAGTAGTCGTCCACGTCACGGGCCGGACCGGTGTCCTTCAGCCGGGCGACGAGATCGGCGCCCCCGAAGTCACGCGGGTCGCCACCGGAGGCGTGCGCCGCGAGGACGAGCTGGGCGTACGCGGCGGGCCCCGCCTTGGCCGCCCACACCCCGTGGTTCTTCCGCAGCCAGGAGAGCGGCTTCTCGGTGGCGGCCGAGTCCCCGGCGGCGGCGAGCGCGACGACCGCGTCCGCTGTGGTGCCGTGGTCGGGCTGGTCCTCCGCACCCGCGAGGGAGGACTTCAGGTAGCCGTCGGCGGTGAGGGCACCGGCCAGATGGACGGCCCCGTCGTGCGCGAGATCCTCCGGGGAGTCACCGGAGACGCAGGAGCCGAACGAGGCCTTGCCCTTGCCCTCGCCGCTGCCCGGCTCGACGACGAACCCCTTGCCCAGGCTGCCGAGGACCGCGGCGGCCGTGGCGTCGTCGTTCGCGGCGAGACCGCCCTTCTTGTCGGGCTGGTAGGCGAAGGCCCCGCCGTCCTCGGCGCCGCTCCTGCCGCCGCCCTCCCCGTCGCCGCAGGGGAGGGCGAGGGCCCGGAGGGCCTCGTAGGGGGAGTTGCCGTCCTTCTGCTGCTTCTCGGGGGCGTCGCCGACGGCGGTCAGCGCGCCGATCACGACGGACGTGGAGTTCGCGTCGCTGGGCCCGCCCGGGGTGTAGCCCCAGCCACCGTCCTCGTTCTGGTTGTCCTTCAGCCACCGCACCGCCCGGCCGGCCTCGGCGTCCTGCCCGCCGACCGCGGCGAGCGCCTGTATCGCGGCGGCCGTGCTGTTGGTGTCGACGGCCGTCCTGGCGTCGCACTTCGCGGTCGCGTCGGCGCGGTACGCCGCGAACGCCCCGCTCGCGCACTGCTGCCCGACGAGCCATTCCACGGCCCCGGCACCGGGCTTCTCACCCACGGCGTCCAGGGCGAGCAGGGCGAGGGACTGCCGCCAGACACCGTCGTACGTGGGGTCGGTGGATCCGTACAGACCGGTGGGGATCGCCCGGGAGGGCGAGGCGGAGGGAGCGACGGACGCCTTCGACGCCGTGTCGCCGGCGAAGGCGGCCGGCGCGAAGCCGAGAGCGGCACCGAGCCCGGTACCGGCTCCGGTGGCGAGGCCGGTCGTGGCGACCAGTACGGCGACGACCGCGGCGCTGCGGCGGACATTCATGATCGGCGGCTGCCTCTCCCTGACGGGGAGCCGGGCGGCACGGCGGAGCGCCGGGCGGCTCGGCTCCGTATTCCTCGACGGTGCCGTGCACCGGCGGGCCGCCGGTGCCGCGAGCCGGTCACGATTCCGTACAGGGCAGTCCGACTTGACGCCCTGCCGAGGGCGGCTCACGGTTGCGGGTCAGTGCCGGATTTGCACCGGCTTCCCCCTGTACGGGTGTGATGACGACGCGGTCACTCTACCTGCCGGTAGCGAAGACCCTGAGGGCCGTACGCGGGCCGCGATAGGTTCGGGCCATGCGTACGGGGAGACTGCTGGGCGCGGGCCGCACGGCCGACGTGTACGAACTGCACGCCGACGAGGGCGAGTCCGGGCCGCACGGCACCGGCGACCTCGTCGCGGACACCGAAGACGGCGACCCCGCAGCCCCCGCCGACCGTGACGGAGCCGACAGGCATACCGGACGTGGTGGTGGCGCCTGGGTGCTGCGGCGTTACCGGGACGGGTGGGGTGACGCGGCGGCCGAGGCGGACATCATGGAGTACGTACGGGGGCATGGCTATCCGGTTCCGCGCGTGCGCTCGGCGGCCGGTGCGGAGATGGTGCTGGAGCGCCTGTCCGGGCCGACCCTGCTGGAGGCCTGCGCCGCCGGTCAGGTCGCCGCGCCGGAGGTCGGCGCGACCCTGGCCCGACTCCTGCGCGCCCTCCACGCCGTCCCGTCCCGGCACCGCCCCGGGGCGCAGGTCCTTCACCTGGACCTCCACCCGGAGAACGTCGTCCTCACCCCGCACGGCCCGCGGGTCATCGACTGGAACAACACCGAGGAGGGGCCGCCCGGCCTCGACTGGGGTGTCTCCGCGATGATCCTCGCCCAGGTGGCCGTCGACACGACCGACCCCCGCGCCCCCATGGCCCACGCCGCCCTCACCTCCCTCCTCGCCCACCGCCCCGACAACACCCTGACGCACCACCACCTGACCGAAGCGGGCCACCGCCGGGCGTCCACCCCGACGATGTCCCCGCATGAGATCGAACTCCTGGGCCGGGCGGAACGGTTGATCCTCCGGGTCATGTCCGCGGGGGCGGAGGCCTGAGGGGAATCACACCGCCACGTACCGCACCGGATCGCTCCCCGGTACCGTCTCCGCCCTGCCCAGCTTCACCAGGCGTCGCACGTGGGCCTCCGCCTCGGAGACCGCGATGTTGCGGGAGGTGAAGGGGATCTGGGGCCAGGGGCGGTTCCACTCCATCCGTTCGGCGAGTTGCCACGCGGTGAGGGGGGTGGAGAGCAGGGCGAGCAGGTCGGTGAGGCGGGACTCGTGGTGGGCCAGCAACTCCCGTACGCGCCCGGCCGCGTCGGTGAACGCGTACTGATGGGCGGGCAGGATCTCGGCGGCGCCCAGGCGGCCGACGCGTTCGAGGGAGTCGAGGTAGTCGCCGAGAGGGTCGGTGACCGTGTCGTCGTCCGGGTCCTCGTAGAGGCCGATGTGCGGGCTGATCTCGGGCAGCAGGTGATCGCCGGAGAACAGGCGTCCGTGGCCCGGGAGTTGCGCGGGGTGTGCCTCCTCCAGGTGGAGGCAGACGTGCCCCGGCGTGTGGCCCGGCGTCCAGATCGCGCGGACGCGGCGGCCGGGGAGGTCGAGGAGTTCGCCGGGCACGATCTCGCGGTCGGGGAGCGCGGGGGAGAACCCGGGCAGGGCGCGCGGCCGGCGCGCGGCCCGCAGGGGCGCGAGGTGTTCCTCCGGCGCGCCCGCCGCGGTGAGCTTGTCCGCCATGTAGGAGTACCAGCGCTCCGGACCGGTCCCGCGTGTGCGCCGGACGATCGCCGTGTCCGCCGCGTGCATCGCGATCCACGCCCCGGACGCCTCGCGCACCGCCCCCGAGAGGCCGTGGTGGTCGGGGTGGTGGTGTGTGATCACGACCCCGTGGACCTCCGCGACCGACGTACCGCAGGCGCTCAGGCCCGCCGCGAGCGTGTCCCACGACGCCGGGTCGTCCCAGCCGGTGTCGACGAGAACCGGCCCGCGGTCGGTGTCGACGACGTACACGAGGGTGTGGCCGAGCGGGTTGTCCGGGATGGGGACCTCGATGGACCGTACGCCTCCGCCGTGATCGGTCACCTGTGTCATGGAGCCACTATAACTAGAACGAGTTCCACCCGGGTTGGGCGCCGCGAACGAGCGGGTCTCCGCCTCGGCCTGCCCGCGACATGGACTCCTTCTCCTGGAACTGGTATCAGTTCCGTATTCGAAACTGACGGTATGTCAGAGAAGTGGCTCCGGGAGGCAACGGCCATGACCGAACTCGTGGAACACGGACAGCTGTTCATCGGCGGGGAGCTGACCGACCCCCTGGGCACGGACGTCATCGAGGTGGTCTCGCCGCACACGGAGGAGGTCATCGGGCGCGTCCCGCACGCCTCGTGCGCGGACGTCGACCGGGCCGTGGCCGCCGCGCGCCACGCCTTCGACCACGGCCCCTGGCCCCGGACGACGCTCGACGAGCGGATCGAGGTCGTCGCCCGGATCAAGGACGCCTTCGCCGTGCGCCACGAGGAGTTCGCCCGGATCATCAGCTCCGAGAACGGCACCCCGTTCACCTCCAGCGTGATGGTGCAGGCCCTCGCGTCGATGATGGCGTGGGACGCGGCCATCACCACGGCCCGCGACTTCACGTACGAGGAGCGGCGGGCCGGCGTGCTCGGCCAGATCCTCGTCCGGCGCGAGCCGGTCGGGGTGGTCGCGGCGATCGTCCCCTGGAACGTGCCGCAGTTCACCGCCGCCGCCAAACTCGCCCCCGCCCTGCTCGCCGGCTGCCCGGCGATCCTGAAGGTGTCGCCCGAAACCCCCCTGGACGCCTACCTGTTGGCGGAGATCGCCGCAGAGGCCGGTCTGCCCGAGGGCGTGCTCTCCGTCCTTCCCGCCGACCGTGAGGTCAGCGAGTACCTGGTCGGGCACCCGGGCGTCGACAAGGTCTCCTTCACCGGCTCGGTCGCCGCCGGCAAACGCGTCATGGAGGTCGCCGCCCGCAACCTCACCCGCGTCACCCTGGAGTTGGGCGGCAAGTCGGCGGCCGTGATCCTCCCCGACGCCGACGCGCAGACCGCCGTCAACGGCATCGCCCCCTTCGCCTGGATGATCAACGGCCAGGCGTGCGTGGCCCAGACCCGCATCCTCGTCCCGCGCGCCCGCTACGACGAGTTCGCCGAGGCCTTCGCCGCCTACGCCTCCGCGCTCAAGATCGGCGACCCCCTGGACCCGGCCACCGAACTCGGCCCGCTCGTCGCCGCCCGCCAGCAGCGTCGCAGCCTCGACTACATCCGCATCGGCCAGGAGGAGGGCGCCAAGATCCTCACCGGCGGCGGCCGTCCGGCGGACCTGGAGCGCGGCTGGTACGTCGAACCGACCCTCTTCGGCGGCGTCGACAACTCCATGCGTATCGCCCGGGAGGAGATCTTCGGCCCGGTCATCTGCCTCCTCCCGTATGGCGACGAGAACGAGGCCGTCCGGATCGCCGACGACTCCGACTACGGGCTCAGTGGCAGCGTCTGGACCGCCGACGACGAACGCGGCATCGACATCGCCCGCCGGATCCGCACCGGCACCTACTCCGTCAACACCTTCAGCCTCGACATGCTCGGGCCCTTCGGCGGCTACAAGAACTCCGGCCTGGGGCGCGAGTTCGGCCCCGAGGGCTACGGCGAGTACCTGGAGCACAAGATGATCCACCTGCCCGCCGGATACGAGCCGCCCGCCGAGGTCACCGTCGTCGCGGGCAAGGGGGTCGGGTGATGGGCGACCGCTGGCAGGTGGAGGTCGACCGGGCCCTCTGCATCGGATCCGCCCAGTGCACGCACCTCGCCCCGGACTCCTTCCGCCTCGACTCCGCCATGCAGTCCCACCCCGTCGAACCGGAGACCGACGCCCACGAACGGGTTCTGAAGGCGGCGGAGGGCTGCCCGGTGGAGGCGATCTCCATCACCCTGCTCGGAAGCGGGGAGCCGGTGTTCCCGCCCGAGGAGTAGGGGCCTACGCTCTGCGGTCGGCACACGAACGACAACACACGCGGGGCGGCAAGAAGTGCGGAAGTCCGAGGCCAAGAGGCTGATCGAGCAGGCGTACGCGGCCTGGGACGCCGAGGAGTGGCAGCGCGCCGCCGACCTCTACGAACAGGTGCTCGCGCATTTCCCGGACGAGAAGCCGAGCGCGGAGTGGTGGTACGACGCCGCGCTCGGCCACAAGTTCCTGCGCGGCTGGGACAAGGCGTTCGAGCTGGGCGTCGAAGCCGCCGCCCGCGCACCGCGCGGCCAGGGCGACCCCGCGTTCTGGAACCTCGGTATCGCGGCCACGATCCGCCGCGACTGGGCGGTCGCGCGCGACGCCTGGGCCGGTTTCGGTCTGGAGATCCCGGCCGGCGAGGGCGAGATCGAGGGCCGCTTCGGCCACGCCTGTGTGCGCCTGGACACCGACGGCCGACGCGAGGTGGTGTGGATCGAGCGGCTGTGCCCGACGCGCGGCCGCGTGGTGAACGTCCCCGTGACGGGCGGCCGCCGCTACGGCGAGATCGTCGTCCACGACGGTCAGCCCAACGGCGAACGCGTCGTCGACGGCTCGACGTACCCCGTCTTCGACGAGCTGCTGCTCTTCGAGGCGTCCGACCTGCCCACGCTCCAGGTGACGGTCGCGGCCGGTGAACCGGCCGACCTGGAAGCCCTCATCGCCCTGTTCGCCGAACACGACTTCGGCGCGGAGCCGGCGAGCAGCCTCACGATGCACTGTGCCTGCTGCAGCGAGGGAACCCTCCACAAGGAGCCCCGCACCGCCCACGAGGGCGCCCAGCGCGTCTCCCTCGCGGCCCCGGAGGAGGACGCCCGACGGCTGCTGGAGTCGTGGGCGGGCGAGAAGGCGATCGGGCGGAGCTGGAGCGGGCTGGAGATCACGGGCTGAAAGGTAAAAAATCCCTTTTGGGGGTTGTATTCTCGCATGGGCGTTCTATCGTAGAAATCAGCCTACGAGACGAGTGAGGGAGCCGACCGGAGTAGCCGACATGGGCGCGAGGTAGCAGATCCGCCGATGCCGACGTCGACGGTCGGGCTGAGAGGCCGGAAGGCAGCAGGACAGGGCCGGAAGGCGACCCCCAGCACCTGATCCGGGTAATACCGGCGCAGGGAACCCGTCTCGTAGGTCTTTTCGCGCGTCCGTGGCCGCGCCGCTTCCGTGCCCCCACCGGACCCGCACCCGCCGACGAAATCCGCGCCTCCGAGCTGTGAGGCGCCCCCTGCGGCCCTACGCGCCCGACTCCGGGGCGGTCAGGTCGATCAGGCGGCACACCGTCTCGATGTCGATCTTCACCTGGGCGATGGACGCGCGGCCGGAGAGCCAGGTGATGAGGGCCGAGTGCCAGGTGTGCTCGATGACGCGGACGGCGGAGAGCTGCTCGGCGGTCGGGTCGGCCAGCCCCATCGCGTCGAGGATGATCGCGGTGGTCTGGTGGGAGACCTGGTCGACCTCGGGACTGACGCTGCGGTCGGCGAAGGTGAGGGCGCGCACCATCGCGTCGGCGAGATGGGGCTCGCGCTGCAGGGCCCGGAACGCGCGCATCAGCGTCTCGGCGACGCGCTCGGCCGCGGTCTCGCCGCTCGGGGGCTTCTTGCGGAGCGTGCCGTGCATGTGCTCCAGCTGGTCCTGCATGGTGGCGACCAGCAGATGGATCTTGGAGGGGAAGTAGCGGTAGAGGGTCCCCAGGGCGACCTGCGAGGACTCCGCGACCTCACGCATCTGCACGGCGTCGAAGCCGCCGCGGCTGGCCAACTGGGCGCTCGTGTGCAGGATGCGGCGCCGGCGGGCCTCCTGGCGCTCCGTGAGGGGTGGCGAGGCCGATCGCGCGGTGCCGGCATCCACCTTGGCCTCCAGCTTGCTCTCCACCTTGGCTTCCGCAGGCATGGTTCTCGTTCCGTGACAGTCGTGACGGTCGGTGAGGATATGCGATCACAGAGCATGCCAGGGCGTGGGCCGTGGCGTGAATCACCTGATCCATCTCTCACAGCGGTTCTACCAGCCGGTAGATTCAGAGCCTCTTGAACGATCAACTCTGAAACTTGTTCTAGATTACCGTCTCGTCGTAATCTCACGGGAAATCGCAGTGAGAAGGGGGCCAGGAGTGACCGATGAGGCCAGTCGGACGGGGTCCCGACGTGACCTTGCCGCCGACGGCGGGCGACCGCTCGACATCGCGCTCCTCACCTATAAAGGGAACCCGTTCTGCGGGGGCCAGGGCGTCTACGTACGGCACCTCTCGCGCGAGCTGGCCCGGCTCGGCCACCGGGTCGAGGTGATCGGCTCCCAGCCCTACCCCGTGCTCGACGAGGACGCCGTCCCCGTCGACGGACCGGGCCGGATCTCCCTCACCGAGCTGCCCAGCCTCGACCTCTACCGCCAGCCCGACCCCTTCCGCACCCCGAAGCGGGACGAGTACCGCGACTGGATCGACGCCCTCGAAGTGGCGACGATGTGGACCGGCGGTTTCCCCGAGCCGCTCACCTTCTCGCTGCGCGCCCGCCGCCATCTGCGCGCCCGCCGCGGTGAGTTCGACGTCGTCCACGACAACCAGACCCTCGGGTACGGGCTGCTGGGCGACGTGGGCGCCCCCCTCGTCACCACCATTCACCACCCCATCACCGTCGACCGGCAGTTGGAACTCGACGCGGCCGAGGGCCGGCAGCGCCGGATGTCCGTACGCCGGTGGTACGCCTTCACCCGCATGCAGAAGCGGGTCGCGCGACGGCTGCCGTCCGTGCTCACCGTCTCCGGCACCTCCCGCCAGGAGATCGTCGACCACCTGGGCGTGCGCGACGACCGGATGCACGTCGTGCACATCGGCGCCGACACCGACCTCTTCTCGCCGAATCCCGCCGTGCCGCAGGTGCCCGGCCGGATCGTCACCACCTCCAGCGCGGACGTGCCCCTCAAGGGGCTCGTCTTCCTCGTGGAGGCGCTCGCCAAGGTGCGCACCGAGCACACCACCGCCCACCTGGTCGTCGTCGGCAAGCGGCCCACCGAGGGCCCGGTCGCCCAGGCGGTCGAACGGTACGGCCTCGAAGGCGCCGTCGAGTTCGTCAAGGGCATCTCCGACGCCGAACTCGTCGACCTGGTCCGCTCGGCCGAGGTCGCCTGCGTGCCCTCGCTCTACGAGGGGTTCTCGCTGCCCGCCGCCGAGGCCATGGCCACCGGTACGCCGCTGGTCGCCACCACCGGGGGAGCCATACCGGAGGTCGCCGGACCCGACGGCGAGACCTGTCTCGCGGTGCCCCCGGGCGACCCGGGAGCCCTGGCCACCGCGCTCGGCCGGCTCCTCGGCGACCCCGGCCTCCGGCAGCGGCTCGGCCGCGCGGGGCGCGAGCGCGTACTGAGCCGGTTCACCTGGGCCAAGGCGGCCGAGGGCACGGTCGCCCACTACCGCGAGGCGATCGCCCGCACGCGCGTCGGAGCCGTCGAAGGCACCGACGCCGTCGAAGGCACCGAGGCCGTCGAAGAAGCAGCAGAAACACACCGCGAAAGCGCCAACCGCGAAAGCAGGGCCACGTGCTGACCGTCGACTTCTCCCGGTTCCCGCTCGCCCCGGGGGACCGGGTCCTGGATCTCGGCTGTGGAGCGGGCCGGCACGCCTTCGAGTGCTACCGGCGCGGCGCCCAGGTCGTGGCCCTCGACCAGAACGCCGAGGAAATCCGCGAGGTCGCCAAGTGGTTCGCGGCGATGAAGGAGGCGGGCGAGGCCCCCGAGGGCGCCACCGCCACCGCGATGGAGGGCGACGCCCTCGCGCTGCCCTTCCCCGACGAGTCCTTCGACGTCGTCATCATCTCCGAGGTGATGGAGCACATCCCCGACGACAAGGGCGTCCTCGCCGAGATGGTCCGGGTGCTCAAGCCCGGCGGCCGCATAGCCGTCACCGTGCCGCGCTACGGCCCCGAGAAGGTCTGCTGGGCGCTCTCGGACGCGTACCACGAGGTCGAGGGCGGCCACATCCGCATCTACAAGGCGGACGAACTGCTGGCCAGGATCCGCGAGGCGGGCCTCAAGCCGTACGGCACCCACCACGCCCACGCCCTGCACTCGCCCTACTGGTGGCTGAAGTGCGCGTTCGGCGTCGACAACGACAAGGCGCTGCCCGTGCGGGCGTACCACAAGCTGCTGGTCTGGGACATCATGAAGAAGCCCCTGGCCACGCGGGTCGCGGAGGAAGCGCTGAACCCGCTGATCGGCAAGAGCTTCGTGGCCTACGCGACCAAGCCGCACCTTCCCCGCATCGCCGGGGAAGCCGGGACCGAGGCCGGGGCGGACGCCAAGTGACGACCCCCCGGACAGAACACCTGGTCCTGCCCGGGGTCCTCACCGCGGAGGAGGCCGCCGCCACCGTGCGGGGCATCCTCGCGGTGCAGCGCGCGGACGGTGCCATCCCGTGGTTCCGCGGACACCACCTCGACCCGTGGGACCACACCGAGGCGGCCATGGCCCTGGACGCGGCCGGTGAGCACGAGGCCGCCGAGCGCGCCTACGAGTGGCTGCGCCGGCACCAGAACGAGGACGGCTCCTGGTACGCCGCGTACGCCGACGGCGACGCCCACGACGTCACCGACCGGGGCCGCGAGACCAACTTCGTCGCCTACATCGCCGTCGGAGTCTGGCACCACTACCTCGCCACCGGCGACGACACCTTCCTCGACCGCATGTGGCCCGCCGTCTACGCGGCGATCGAATGCGTCCTGCGGCTCCAGCAGCCCGGCGGCCAGATCGGCTGGAAGCGTGAGGACGACGGCATACCGGTGAATGACGCCCTGCTGACGGGCAGTTCGTCCATCCACCACGCCCTGCGCTGCGCCCTCGCCATCGCCGAGCAGCGCGAGGAGCCGCAGCCCGACTGGGAGTTGGCGGTCGGTGCCCTCCGGCACGCGATACGCCGGCACCCCGAGCGGTTCCTCGACAAGGACCGCTACTCGATGGACTGGTACTACCCGGTGCTCGGCGGCGCGCTCACCGGCGCCGAGGCCAAGTCCCGGGTCGAGGAGGGCTGGGACCGTTTCGTCGTCCCCGGCTTCGGTGTCCGCTGCGTGGTCCCCAACCCCTGGGTGACCGGCGGCGAGTCGGCCGAACTGGCCCTGGCCCTCTGGGCGATGGGCGAGTCCGACCGCGCCCTGGAGATACTCCAGTCCATCCAGCACCTCCGCGACCCCGAGTCCGGCCTGTACTGGACGGGCTACGTCTTCGAGGACCGGGCCGTCTGGCCCGCGGAACTGACCTCCTGGACCGCGGGTTCGCTCCTGCTGGCCGTGGCCGCGCTGGGCGGCGACGAGGCGACCTGTGCGGTCTTCGGCGGCGAGCGCCTGCCGCGCGGGCTGGACGCGGAGTGCTGTTGAGCGCCGCTGAGCCGGGGGGTCGTCGTCGGCTGCCGGGCCGGTGGGGCTTCTCGCGCAGTTCCCCGCGCCCCTGAAAGGCCTCCGGCCATCCGGGCCGAAGAGCACGGGGCGCAGCCCCGGCTTTTCAGGGGCGCGGGGAACTGCGCGACCAGCCCCACCGGAGCCGCACTCGCTCAATGCCGGTGCATCCGGTTGGCGATGGCGTGGCCCACGAACAGGTACACGACGGCCGCGAGGCCGTAACCGGCCACCACCCGCGCCCACTGCTCGTCGAACGTGAACAGGTCGTGCGACCAGCCGGCGAGCCAGCGGGCCGCGTCATGGACGAACTGCACGAAGTCGTTCGCGCCGTTCGCGCCCAGCAGGTACATCAGGATCCACAGACCGAGGATGAACGCCATGACATCGGCGACTATCGCGATGACCCGGCCCGCCTGATTGGAACCGCTATATCGAGACATGCCTGACGGGTTGCCCGTCGGCCCCCGCCCAAACCTCGCCCACCTCCACGAGCCC
>NZ_JARGEE010000258.1:0-13047 GCF_033794485.1 Streptomyces sp. MB09-02B | reverse complement strand
GGCGGGAGCGACGGGGGGCCGGAGTTCGTCAACGACACGACGCGCCGGTTGGACGCCCAGGTGGAGCAGGCACGCCTGGAGGCTCTGCGCGGGGACTGGGAGCGGGCCGCGAAGGCCCTGGACGAGGCCAGGAGGTACGGCAGACCACGGGCCGCCGGGCTGGGCGACCAGATGCGCCGCCTGCTCGGACAGAACTCAGGGGTGTACTTCGACGGCCTGGTGACGGATCCGCGGTACGCGCCCGATCTGCTGCCGCCGCTGATCGCCGAGCACGCGGCGCACTCGTACCGGGACGACTCCACACCGACCTACCGTCTGCGGGGCGCCGACGACGGCGTGGTGTCCCTGGCCTACGCGACGCTGGAGGAGGTGCGCGGCGGTACGTACCGGTACGCGCCGGCCGGGCCGTTCGGGGAGGCGGTCGAGCGGGCTCGGGAGTTGGCGCGGTGGGGGGACACCGACGGGGCCTGGCAGGCGCTGCGGGACGCCGTGCCCTGGTGGGAGCCGCTGGGACCGGACCATCTCGCGCCGCTGGGCTGGGTGGCCGACCCCCTGCTCGGGCCGCTCGCGACCCCGGAGCGGGGCCGCGAGTTGCTCTCCACGCCGAGAGGCGGGCAGGTCGGTGAGGCACCGACACCGACGGCCCGCCTCGACCCGGACGGCCTGGCATGGCTCGCGGAGCCGGACCCGGGCAACAACCGCAGGACATTCCGGTTCGTCCTGGTGGAAGGGGTGGAGCCGGAGGATCTGCCCCGGCGTCTCGCGGACGGGAGCGGCGACGGGGGCGTGGGCCGGAACCAGGACGCGGGCGGGAACCAGGACGCGGGCGATGACGGGGGCGACGGAGACGGCGCCGTGCTGAACGAGCCCCTGACCTCCTGGGAGGCTCGCCGCAGATGGCTGCACGGCCGGAGGGAGTTCTCGTCCTACGACGACAGGGCCCTCGTGTCGGTGGGGCGCGCCGGCCCCGGCTGGAGCTTCGCCTTCGACGGCGAACCCTCCGCCTTCGGCGGGCAGCGGTTCGTCTCCCCTGCCGCGCGTGCGAGTGCGGGCACCCGCGCGGTGGTGGTGTGGAGCGGCCTCAGGCGGCAGCACGAGCAGCCGTACTTCCATCTGTCGGTGGCGCGGGACGGCACCGAGCAGTACGCGTTCACCTACGCCGACGGAGAGGTCCGGCAGAGCGGGGAGATACCGCCGGCGCTGGATCCGAGCCGGTTCTTCGGTGGACCGAGGGGCGACGCCGGGGCGGAACGGGCGCTGCTGGAAGCGGTGGCCGGGGAGTTCGGCGTCCGTCTGCCGCGGCACGCCATCACGCGCGGGCGGCTGCACACGTTCACCACCTGCTCCTGGACACAGCCGCCCGCTGAGGGGGAGACGTTCATGGTGATCCGCCTGGGCTGACCCGTCCCGACCGGCCGGACCCGACCTCGGCGCCCGGACTCCCACGCCGCGCGCTGCGGTGGTCGCCCCGCACGGACGCGGGGCGACCACCGCGGGCCTCAGCCGGTCACCGGCTGCAGTTTGGCGCGGAAGTGCCGCAGGATCGGGGACTGCTCCACGATGCGGTAGCCGTGGACGGACTCCCGCTCCTTCGCGATGCGTTCCAGGGTCCTGCCGACATGGTCGTAGTGGCTGCGGGTGTAGACCCGGCGCGGGAGCGCGAGCCGGACCAGTTCGTACGGGGCGCTCTTGACGGGGTTGCCGTCCTCGTCCTCCTCGCCGAGGTAGAGGGAACCGAGCTCGGCCGAGCGGATGCCGCCTTCGAGGTAGAGGCGGCAGGCGAGGGCGTGGCCCGGGTAGTGGTGGGGCGGTATGTGCGGGAGCAGGCGGCCCGCGTTGAGGTAGAGGGCGTGCAGGCCCGGGGGTTCGAGCAGGTCGACGCCTGCCGTGCGGACGCGGTCGGCGAGGTGGGAGGCGACGTCGGCGCGCTCGGCGAGGTAGGCGGGCTCGGTCACCTCCAGCAGGCCGGTGGCCATCATGTCGAGGTCGCGGCCGGCGAGGCCGCCGTAGGTGGCGAAGCCCTCGGTGGCGATGAGGAGGCGTTCGCACTTCTCGGCGAGTTCGGGGTCGTTGAGCCCGATGAAGCCGCCGATGTGGACGATGCCGTCCTTCTTGGCGCTCATCACACAGCCGTCGGCGAGACGGAACGCTTCTTCGGCGACCTGGCGCGGGGTGCGACCCCGGTAGGCCTCCTCGTGCCGGGTCACCAGCCAGGCGTTCTCGGCGAACCTGGCGGCGTCCAGGATCATCGGGACGCCGTGTCGGCGGCAGATCTCGGCGGTCTGTTTCAGGTTCTCCATCGAGACCGGCTGGCCCCCGCCGCCGTTGTTGGTGATCGTCATGATCACCACACGGACCCGGGAGCCGTCCGGTCCCTCCAGCGTCTGCCGGAGTCTGTCCAGGTCGATATTGCCCTTGAAGGGCAGTTCGCTGTCCAGGTCACGGGCCTCCGGGCAGGGGATGTCATGCGCCTGACACCCGGAAAGCTCCACGTTGGCCCGGGTCGTGTCGAAGTGGGTGTTGGCCAGGACGATGCCACCGGGTTCGAGGAGGTTCGTGAAGAGGATGCGTTCCGCGGCCCGCCCCTGGTGGGCGGGGAGGATGTGCCGGTAGCCGGTCAGTTCCGTCACGGTCTCGTGGAAGCGGTAGAAGGAGCGCGAGCCGGCGTAGGACTCGTCGCCCTCCATGCCGGCGGCCAGCTGCGCGGCCGAGATGGCGCCGGTGCCCGAGTCGCTGAGCAGGTCGATGGTCACCTCCTCGGCGCGCAGGTCGAAGAGGTTGTGGTGCACCCGTTCCAGCGCCGCCTCGCGCTGTTCCCGGGTGGTGAGCGCGATGGGCTCGACGACCTTGATGCGGTAGGGCTCCATAGGGGTTCTTGCTCCTGACGTGGTGCTGAATGGTTCGTGATCGATGCGCCGGCCGTCGTTCGGCGGCCGGACCGCGTAGGCCTCCGAGGAGATGTACGCGGTCACCCGGGCCGGTTTGTGCTGCTCGTGGGCGAGCGCCACGTACGCGACGAGCCCCACCCCGTCCGTCAGCCGTCGTCCGGTGACGGCGGCCAGCGGCCGGTCGAGTGCCCCGGGGGCCATCCCGTGGCGGCCGAGGACGGCCCGGGCCCGGCGCAGTGCCTCCGCGTCGTCGCGGGCGTAGTCCCTGACCGGGACGTGGAGGGTGAAGCCGGTGGGTCCGCCGGTGGTCCGCGTGAAGGAGTGGCAGGACAGGACGGGCCGCCGGTCGAACCGGACCTCCGGCAGGGCCCGGGGGTCGTCCGCTCCCCCGTCGACGCCGCCCGCCGTACGGAGGAACTCCTCCAACGTCGCGCGGTCGGGGCCGTGCTCCATCCGGCACAGCCCGCCGACGTCCGCCACCGCCAGATCGCGGTGGGTGGTGTAGATCTTCACGCGGGGTGCCGCCCAGTCGCCCAGGTCGAGCGCGAAGAACGGATAGCCGTCGGCCGGCGGCAGCGCGTCGAAGGCGTGCCGGTGGCCCAGCCGGTCCAGGGCCGTCCGTACCGTCCAGGCGGCCCGTGCCTCGCCGGACGCCGACGGGTTCAGATACACCTTGATCTTGGGGACGCCGCCGGGACGCAGTTCCAGCGCGATCCACAGCGCCAGGGGGCCCTGCGGGTCGGCGGGGAGGAACAGGTCCTCCAGTACGTCGAGTTGGTCGGTGGAGAAGCCCCAGCGCCGCGCCATCGCACGGACGGCACGCAGACCTTCGAGGCCGTTGTCCCGCAGACCGCCTGCCCCGCATCCCGGTTCCAGCAGTACCCGTATCGCCGGGGGCGCGTGCGGGGTGAGGGAGAGCGAGAACTCCACCGGGGTGGAGTCGTCGGACAGGAAACTGAGGGACGGGGGCGGCAGGTTCAGAGGCCGTCCGGCCACCGCCCCCAGGGAATCGGTCAGTAGACGCGCGTAGTTCCGCGCGTCGGTCCCGTCGAGCCCCGACTCCTCGCAGAGGCGCAGCAGTTGGCCGGTCACGAGCGCGCCGAGCGTCCGGTCCTCCGGGATGCTCCCGGTGCCGGACCCGAGGGGGCTCACCACGTCTCCCGCCGCTGCTCGAAGTACGGAGGCGGAGCCGCTGCCCCCTGGGGGCGGAGGATGTGCGGGGACACAGAAAGATACCCGCCGGCCTGGGCGGGTATCTCGTGTCGCGGCGACCGGTGGCGGGTCACGCCCCTGGTCTCCGCGCGATGTAAGTCGATGTCTCGCAGGGAGCGGCGGATCAGATCCGGATGTCGAGCAGAAGCGGCGCCGATGGATATGTGGTCCACGACACCTCCCTTTGTTCAATGGTCACCACGAATGCCGCCGCGTTCCTACCCCTTTGGTTGAAAACTCATGCAGTACCAGCTGTCACAGACTGTTGTCTGCGTCACCCCTTCAACCACTGCAGGAAGGAGCCCCACACGCCACGCTCCGCCTTCCGGCCCGCCGGGGCGTTCTCCTCGCGAGCGGAGGGCTCCGTCGCGCGGGGCGGGACGGGCCGCTGGACGACCTGCGGGGTGAAGCGGCAGGGAAGCGCGGCCAGCGCGCGGTGGAACGGTCCCGGACGCCAGGTCAGGCTGTCCTCGGGGACCGCGAGTTCGATGTCGTGCAGGCGGTTGAGCAGGTTCTCGACGGCCACCATGGTGACGAGCCGGGCGAGTTCCTTGGAGGGGCAGGCGTGCGGGCCGGCGCTCCACGACAGGTGGGCCCGCCTGCCGCCGGTCTGACCGGCCGCCACGAGCGCAGGGTCGGTGTTGGCGGCCGTCATGCTGACCAGGACGAGATCGCCCGCCCGCAGCTTGGCGCCGCCGAACTCCATGTCGGCGGCGGGGTAGTGCGGCGCGTAGTTCGCCATGGGCGGGTTCTCCCACAGCGTGTCGTCGATGGCTTCCTCGATCAGACCGCCGTCGGCGTAGCGGTCGTGCAGGAGCAGCCGGTGCAGGGTGTTGCCGATGAGGTTGCGCAGCGGTTCGGCGCCCGCGCCGAGGAGCAGGATGAGCTGGTGGACCAACTCCTCGTCGGTCAGGCGCGCCTCGTGCCGCATCAGGTACGAGGTGACGTCGTCGCCCGGCCGCGCACGCTTGAGGGCCACCAGCTCGAACACCGCCTGGCCCAGCACCTGGTTCGCCTTCTCGGCGTTGACGCCCTCGAAGACTCCGGAGATGCCGAAGACGACCCGGTCGCCGATGTCCGCCGGGCAGCCGAAGAGCTCGTTGAACACGAGCAGCGGCAACTGCTTGACGTAGTCGTGCATGAGGTCGATGGAGCCGCGGCCGGAGACCTGGGCGAGCAGGTAGTCGGAGGCCCGCTTGGTCATGTCGCTGATGCGGCGGGAGTCGACCTTGGCGAGGCTGTCGGTGATCGCCTGCCGCAGCCGCGCGTGCTCGGCGCCGTCGGTGAACATGGCGTTGGGTCGGTAGCCCAGCATCGGGACGACCGGGCTGTCCGGGCCCACCTTGCCCTCGGCGACGTCCCGCCAACGGCGGGCGTCCTTACGGAAGTTGCCGGGGTCCTGCAGCAGCCTCAGCGCGGTAGCGTGGTCGGTGACCAGGGTCGCGTCGACGCCGGGCGCGATCTCGACCGGCGCGCTGGGCCCGTAGTGCCGCATGTACGCGTAGTACGCCTGCGGATCGGCCGCGTACTCCGGCCCGTACAGCGGAATCCGCAGTCCGCTGCCGTGCGCCGGGCAGCCGGGCGGGGGTGAGGGAAGAGGGGAGTCGGGGGTCATGTCTGCTCTGCTCCTAACGGGCGCGGTCCATCAAGTAGCGGACGAGCGTGATCAGAGCCTCGGCCGACGACCGTTCGTCCCGTGCGTCGCAGGTGACGATGGGGGTGTCGTCGAGGAGATCCAGCGCTTCGCGCAGCGCCCTCGCATCACGTATCGACGTACCGTCGAAATGGTTGACCGCGATCGCGTAGTCGAGTCCGTACTGCTCGATCAGGTCGATCACGGCGAAGGAGTCGGCCAGCCGCTCGGGGTCGACCAGCACCAGCGCGCCGAGGGCGCCGCGTGCCATGTCCTCCCACATCTGCACGAAGCGCTGCTGGCCGGGGGTGCCGAAGAGGTACAGCACGACACGGTCGCTGACGGTGAGTCGGCCGAAGTCCATGGCGACCGTGGTGGTGGTCTTGCCCTGGACGCCCTTGAGGTCGTCGACCGCCTCGCCCGCCTGGGTCATCGTCTCCTCGGTGGAGAGCGGCGAGATCTCGGAGATCGACCCGATGAACGTGGTCTTGCCCACCGCGAAGTGCCCGACGACCAGGATCTTCACGGCGGTCTGCGTCTCTCCGCCCGGGACGTACGCCCGTTCATCCAAACTTGGACTGGAGACCATTGAGCACCTCCTCGAGGATCTGCAGGTTGGCGACGGGAGCACGGGTCTCCGGCGGGCGGGTGACGAGATAGCCGGCCTCGGAGAGCGCGGCCAGGAGGATCTTCACCACTCCCACCGGCAGTTGGAGGTGCCCCGCGATCTCGGCGACGGAGAGGTAACCGCCGACACACATGCGCAGCAGGTCCTGCTCCTCGGGCGAGAGGCGAGCGGGCCGCTGCTGCTGGTCGGCGACCGCCGTGACCAGTGTGATCAGGGAGAACTGACTCTCCCCGGGCAGGCTGCGCCCGCCGGTGATGACGTACGGCCGCACTAATTCGGCGGCCTCGTGCTCATGCCTGTCGGAATCGGTCATGGCCCTACCACGCTGCTCTCCCTGGGCGGAGCGGTCATGACCTTGCCCAGCTGTCCGACGAGCTGTTGCATCCGGAAGGTGATGTCGGCCATGTCGACGTCGGAGGAGGCCGACACCGCGAGGTAGGCACCGTCCCCGGCCGAGATCAGGAAGATCCAGCCGCCGTCGAACTCGACCAGGGTCTGCTGCCACCGCAGATCCGAGCGGGAGCAGAAGAACGCCAGCGACCGGCTCAGCGACTGCATACCACTCATGGCGGCGGCGGCCTTGTCCGCGTCATCCTTGTCCACTCCCCTCGAACGGGCCCTCAGCAACCCGTCGGAGGAGACCAGAACCGCGTGGAGGGCTCCGGGGATCTCCAGGGCGCTGTCAAGCATCCATGAAAGATCGTTGTTCATTGGACCTCGTGCCCTTCGCTGCTTGCGTCATGGGGGCCGCTCGACCGCTCCCCCGCCTCCGGGTGGGTGGCGCGACCCGCGTCCGTGCCCTGCTTGAAGGCGGCCATGATCGCTGCCGTGTCCTCGCTGCGGCGCCGTGGAGCCGGGGCGGCGGACGGGCCGTTGGAGACGAGGGCCATCGGACGCTTGCGACGCCGCTTGGGCAGACCGTCCTCGGTCGTGCCCACGGGCAGCGAGGACTCTGGGGCACTGTCGTACGCGGACGGCCTCGCCTCCACCGGAGCCGGGACGTCCCGCGGCGCGACCGAGTCCACCGCCACCGTCGGCTGCTTCGGCTCCGGCATCGTGGTGAGCAGTTCGTCGGGCAGCAGCACGACCGCCCGCACACCTCCGTAGGGGGAGGTGGAGTCCACCGACACCGTGAAGCCGAACCGCTCGCAGAGCACACCGATCACCGCGAAGCCGAACTGCGGAGGGTTGCCGAGCCCCGAGACACCCGTGACGCGCTCGCTCGTCAGGAGCTTCTCGGCCCTCGCCTTCTCCTCCTCGTTCATGCCGACGCCGGCGTCGTCGACGATGATGCAGACGCCCTTGGGCACGGAGCGGACGTTGATCTCGACGACGGTGTCCGGGCTGGAGTAGCTGGTCGCGTTGTCGAGGAGCTCCGCGAGGGCCAGCGCCACCGGTTCGACGGCCCGGCTGGTGACGCCGAAGTCGACCTTGGAGAGGATGTGCGCCCGCTGGAAGTGACGGATCCTTCCCTGGGCGCTGCGGACCACGTCGTAGACCGAGGCGACGTCGCGATGGCGGCCGAGCCAGCCCTCGCACAGCACGGCGATGGACTGGGCACGCCGGCCGAACTGCGCGTTCATGTGGTCGATCTCCAGGAGGTCCTGGAGCATGACGGAGTCGCCGTACTTGCGCTGCAGCCCGGAGATGATGCGCTGCTGTTCGGCGGCGAGACCCTGGAGGGTCCGCATCGCGGACTTCAGGGCCGTCCTCGTCTCACCTTCGGCTTCCTGCTGGGCCGCGCGGACGGAATCCGAGTATTGGCTCTCCAATTCACCGTAGTGATTTCTGAGCCCTGCGATCTCCTGCCGTAATGCTCGCGCGGCCCGTCGCTGACGAATGATCAGGGCGACGGCGGCAAGGGTTACGACAATGAGTGCCCAGAGCGCCGGATTTTGTATGTATTGCGTCATGAGACCCTCTTCAGGCGGCCGATGGCCAGCTACTGAATTTCCGTCAATTCACACAGACCGAAGGCCAGCCACTCCGGGGTTGCCACCCAGGCCTCCACGAATGGCGAGAGGTGCTCCTTTTGCACCTATCCGTCCGTTCGGTAAGTGCGGTGATCGTATCATCACTCGACCTGGTGACGGATCGTCAACCTGCGCGGTCCTCGGGAAGGTTGAGCCCTGGTCGCGCGCACACGAGTAAGTCGGTGCGCACACGAATAAGGCCGAATAGGGGCTTCTGCCGC
This sequence comes from Streptomyces sp. MB09-02B, assembly GCF_033794485.1. Taxonomy (NCBI): domain Bacteria; kingdom Bacillati; phylum Actinomycetota; class Actinomycetes; order Kitasatosporales; family Streptomycetaceae; genus Streptomyces; species Streptomyces sp. MB09-02B. The sequence continues at coordinate 4,492 of NZ_JARGEE010000258.1, read as the reverse complement.
GCCGTGAGGTAAATCCACTTGGGCGAGTGCCCCCACCGCTTCACCGAACGCCTCCGACTCGCCGCCCCCCATCGCGCGGCGGGCCCATGGGAAGTCATGATGGCCGTAAGCGGATTGTCAGGGGGAGATCGCTCTTGGTGATGACGGCCACGCGGTGTCATCGCGCCGGTCCGGTCGAGTACCGGTCGGGCACCGACTCCCACGCACGACAGGACGACAGACCCGGCGCGGCGTCCCGACGGTCCGCCGCGTCCACAGCACGGAGGCTGTCATGACAGAAAGACCCAGCGGTGCCGTCGGCAGACGGCAGTTCCTGGCCCGGTTCGGAGCCGGGACCCTGGCACTCGTCGCCGGCTACGACCTGCTCACCCGGCAGTGGGTGACCGAGGCCGCGGCAGCGGACCGCGCGTCCTTCGCCACTGCCCCGTCCCTCGACGGGACGCTCGTCTTCGACGCGGAGTCACTCGCGGCGAACGCGCACGACCAGGGCAACATCGTGTTCCGGACGCCGTGCGCGGTGCTGCGGCCGGGGTCGGTGCAGGACATCCGGAAGATGGTCGCCTTCTGCGCCGACCACGGCATCGAGGTCGCCCCGGCCGGTGCCCACCACGCGATGTTCGGCCAACCGCTCGTGAGCGGGGGCCTGGTCGTCGAGATGCGCTCACTGGACACGATCCACTCGATCGGCGCGGACGGCGCCGACGTCGATGCCGGTGTGCTGTGGAAGGACCTGATCGAGTCCGCGTACGAGGAGGGCCTCACACCGGCGTCGATCACCAGCTACACCAATACGACGGTCGGCGGGACCCTGTCCATGGGCGGCATCGGGATGATGTCGTCCTACCGGGTCGGCGCACAGGTCGACCACGCCCGGCGGCTCCAAGTGGTCACGGGCGACGCCCGGATGAGGTGGTGCTCCCCCTCGCAGAACAGCGACCTGTTCGAGGCGGCGCTCGCCGGACTCGGGCAGTGCGGTGTCATCACCCGGGCCACCGTCGACCTGGTGCCGGCCAAGCAACTGGCCCGCACGTACCGGATCGGCTACCCGGACATCCCGACGTTCTTCCAGGACATCCGCATCCTGGCGAACCGCGGCGAGTTCGACTCGCTCGGCAGCATTCCGCAGCCCGGCACGGCACAGCCCCTGGTCCTGTGGGCCACCGTCTTCCACAACCCCGGCGAGACCCCCGACGCGTCCCACCTCCTGCGCGGGCTCAGCCCCGCCGCGGGCTCCGCCGCCTTCGAGGACTACACCTACCTCGAGTACATATCCCTGGTCACCGACATGTACGACGCGTTCGCGGCGACCATGGACTGGGACGCGAAGGTCAAGCCCTGGTCGGACCTGTTCCTGCCGGACGGCGCGGTCGAGCAGTACGTCGAGTCGGTGTTCCCGTCGCTGACCTCCGAGGACCTGGGGCCGACCGGCTTCGGCCTCGTCTTCCCGATGCTGCGCGCGAGCTACGGCCGCCCGCTGCTGCGGCTGCCCGACGACACGAGCGGCCCCTGGGTCTGGCTGGTCAGCGTCCTCACCGACGCGGCACGGTCCGGCCCCGACGCCGAGTTCGCGTCACGGATGACGGACCGCAACTACGGCTTCTACCAGGAGGCGGCGGCCGTCGGCGGAGTGCGCTACCCCCACGGCGCGTGCGCGTTCACGGCGGCCGACTGGCAGGCGCACTACGGCTCGATGTGGGAAACGTTCACCACCTGGAAGACCCGCTACGACCCGTGCGGGATCCTGACTCCGGGCCCGGGCATCTTCTGACGGGCCGAACCGGCCTGATCCGCCGCCCCGGGGGAAAGGGCGGATCAGGCCCGTCCGGAGGGCGCACCACTCTTTCGTGGGACACCCGGGTGGCGGATCCGGAAGGTTCCGGCACCTGTGCCGCGGACTGGCGGGTCCCGCGGTCGGTTCGCGCCTATCGTGGAACGGCACACCGACGCTCGGCGCCAAGGCAGGCTGGACATGAGGGAACCGCATATCGACTATGCGGAGGTCTTCCGGGCCCTGCCCGGCATGGTGGCGCTGCTCACGCCCGAACTTGTGTACGCCGACGCCAACGAAGACTTCCTGCGGCTGGCCGGACGCAGCCGCGAGCAGTTGCTCGGGCGCTACATCTTCGACGTCTTCCCCGAGAACCCGAACGAACCGGCCGCCGCCGGTATGCGGGAGACGGAGGCGTCGATGCTGCGCACGGTGGCCACCGGGGAGCGCGACACGATGGCACTGCTCCGCTACGACATCGAGGACCCGCAGCGGCCCGGCCTCTGGCAGGAGCACTACTGGAGCCCGGTCAACGCCCCCGTGCTGGGCCCCGACGGCAAGGTCGTCCTGATCGTGCACCGCGTGGAGGAGGTCACCGAACTCATCCGCGCCCGGGGCGGTACCGGCGCGGACGCCGGGGGTGGCTCCGGCGTTCCCGGTGCGGACAGCCGGGCCCGGGTGCTGGAGGCCGAGCTCTACACCCGCGCCCGGGAGCTGCAGGAGGTCAACGAACGGCTGCGCACGGCGCACGCCCACGAGCGCGAGGTGGCCCTGGCGCTGCAGGCCGCGATGCTGCCCCCTCCAGGGCCGACCGGGTCGCACGACGCGGCCGTGCGCTACCGGCCCGCCGTCGGCGCGCTGAACGTGTGCGGCGACTGGTACGACCTGGTCGGGCTGGACGGCGGGGGCCTCGCGGTGGCCGTCGGCGACGTCGTCGGCCACGGTCTGGCGGCCGCCTGCGTCATGGGGCAGCTGCGCAGCGCCCTGAGCGGGGCCACGCGCGTCGCCGACGGTCCGGCCCAGGCCCTGGAAGCCCTCGACCGGTACGCCCGCTCCGTCGACGGCGCCGAGTCGACCACCGTGGTGACGACCTTCATCGACTGGGACGACCGCACCATCACCTACAGCTGCGCGGGCCACCCGCCGCCCGCCCTGGTGCGTCCCGACGGCACCGTCACCTTCCTCGACGGCGCCACCGACCCGCCGCTCGCCGCCCGGCCCGTCCAGGTCCCGCGGCCCCAGGCCCGCACGCCCTTCGTCGAGGGCTCCACCCTGGTCCTGTACACGGACGGGTTGATCGAGCGCCGTACCGAGAGCATCGACGCCGGCCTGGAACGCCTCGCGGCTTCCCTGGCCCACCACCGCGGGCAGGACCCCGAGACCCTGGCCGACGCCCTGCTGACGGATCTGCTGCCGCCGACCGGCACCACCGACGACACCGCGCTGATCGTCCTGCGGCTGTGACCGGCCGAGGAGGGGGTGGCGGCATCACTTGCCCCAGATCTTCCGGTACCCCTCCCGGTAGCCCGACGGGTTCCAGCTCGTGGCGCCCTCACTGTTGTCGGCCGTGCTGATGTGGACGGGCGCCACATAGCCGCTGGCGGGGCTGCCGGAGAAGGCGCGGTTGAACTCGTCGACGATCTGCCAGCCCTGCAGGGTGAGCGGTTCGGGGACGGTGGCCGCCTGGTACTGCTCGCTGTCGACGCGCTGGAAGGCGGAGGGGTCTCCGTCCCCGGCGCCGATGTTGAACGGCGGGCCCGAGCCGTCCTTGCCGGCCGCGCGGAAGGCGGGGGCGGCGTCGGCGAAGTACAGGTCGTTGATGGCGACCGAGTGGGTCCAGCGGTCCTGGAAGCGGGAGAGCAGTGAGGAGACCTCGCGGGGCGTGCGGCTGCTCGCGTCGGGGATCGGGATGTTCACGTACGCCAGGAGGTCCACGCCCGCGCAGGTGGCGAGCTCCTCCCTGATCAGCTCGGACTTGTTCTTGGCGAAGGGGATGGAGGCGTCGGTGAAGATCAGGGCCCCGGCGTCGCCGTTCGAGGACGAGATCACCCACCGGGCGCTGATCCTCGCGACGTCCTCGACCCGGGTGGTGATGTTGGTGAAGAGAGCGGGGCGCCTGCTGGGGCCGGGGGCGGGGACCGCGTGCCAGCCGACGATCGGGATGCCGGCCTGCTCGGCCCGCGCGATCTGCTGCGAGGTCGAGTTGGGGTCGAAGCCGCCGATGACGATGCCGGAGGGGCGGAGCGTCACGGCCTCGCTCATCGCGGCCTGGATGCCGGCGGGCGTGCCTCCGCCGTCGATCACCCGCACGTCCCAGCCGATGACCCGCGCGGCTTCCCGTACGCCCTCGGCGGCGCCCGCGACTCCGGGGTTGGTCATGGTCTGGGCGACGTAGACGAGGGTTCGGCCTCCGGTCACGGCCCTGGGGCCGGTGGTCGGGCCGTTCCACGGGACGTCGTCGCGCTCGGCCCGGCTGACGGCGGCCTCGGCCCTGGCCTGCGCCGCGGGGCAGCCGCTCGTGCCGGTGGCGGAGGACTCCGGGTCGCCGGACGATCCGCGTTCGCAGCCGCCGAGCACGACGATGGCCGCCCCGGTCAGCAGGGCGGTCACGGCGTGGCGGCCCCTGTCGGCGCCGGAGCGGGCGTGGCGGTTGTGGTGCACGGGGACTCCTCGCGGAGGGACGAGCAGGGAACGCTGCCGGGGGCTGTGGCCGAGGGGGTCCGG
>NZ_JARGEE010000257.1:0-13066 GCF_033794485.1 Streptomyces sp. MB09-02B | reverse complement strand
ATATTTTCAACAGGTTTTTCGTTGGCAGGGTCAGATGTGTTTAAGAGCCAGCCCCCAGGCCCGGGCAAACCCCCCTTCCGCCGCCATGGAGGCGGGCCGCCGCCTCCGGACCGGGGCGATCCTTGCTCGCGTCGGTGTGCGGGTCCGTTCCGTGGGACCCGACGCGGCGGGGCCGGCCGGCCGGGGTTCGGCTCTCGCCCGCTGCGGCGGCGGGCAGGTGGACCGTCCTCACGTGGCGGCCGTCCAGGAGGGAAACCGACCGGTCCGCCAGGGCCGCCGTTTCGGGGTCGTGGGTGGCGAGCACGACCGTGATCCGGTGGGAGCGGGCCGCCGTGGTGAGCGTGCGCAGGACGTGGCCGTGTTCGGCGCGGTGCAGCGGGGCGGTCGGTTCGTCCGCGAAGAGGACCGTGGGGGCGCAGACCAGGGCGCGGGCCACCACCACGCGCTGGCGCTCCGACTGGAGGAGCGCGTGCGGGCGCTTGCGGGCCGTGTCGCGGATGTCGAGGCGCTCCAGCCACTCCAGGGCGGCGGCCTTGGCGGCCCGGCGGCCGGTGCCGCGCAGCATCAGCGGCAGGGCGGTGTTCTCCCAGGCGTTCAGCTCGGGGACGAGGGCCGGCTCGGGGTCGATCCACCCGAAGCGGTCGAGGCGCAGCCGTTCCCGGGCGAGCGCGCCCATCCTGTGCACGGGGACGCTGTTGAACCACACCTCCCCCCGCTGGGGCCGCAGCTGTCCGGACAGGCACCGCAGGAGCGTGGTCTTGCCGCTGCCGCGCGGGCCGGTGACGGCGAGGATCTCGCCCTCCCGGACGGCCATCGACACACCGTGCAGTGCGGGCGTGCCGTCGTGCGCGTAGGTCAGACCACGTGCCCAGAGCACGTCGTTGTCCGGCGGGGCCACCATGGGCGTACACCTCGGTTCGGATCAGGATTGCCGGGGGAGCCCCCCGTCCGGGGGAACGAAGGCAGGGCCGATCGGTTACAGGGGCACGCTAGGGAGTCGGGGCGGCGGGGGGTGGACAGCACACGGCCCGGGGCGCCCCCATCTCACTCGGATGGGGGCGCCCCGGGCCGTGTGAAGGTCCGTTCACGCCCGGTCGCCGGTCGCCGGTCGCCGGTCGCCGGTCGCCGGTCGCCGGTCGCCGGTCGCCGGTGCGCCGCGGCGACGGAGCGCTGCGGCGCCGGGGTGGGGCAGGAGCGGCGCCTACAGCAGCGTCCACGCCTCCGACAGCGTCGCGCGCAGGATCTGTTCGATCTCGTCGAACGTCGACTGGTCGGAGATCAGCGGCGGCGCGAGCTGGACGACCGGGTCGCCGCGGTCGTCGGCCCGGCAGTAGAGGCCGTTCTCGAACAGCTTCTTCGACAGGAAGCCGTAGAGGATCCGCTCGGTCTCGTCGTCGTCGAAGCTCTCCTTCGTCGTCTTGTCCTTGACCAGCTCGATTCCGTAGAAGTAGCCGTTGCCGCGGACGTCGCCGACGATCGGCAGGTCGTGGAGCTTCTCCAGCGTGGACCGGAAGGCCGCCTCGTTGTCGAGGACGTGCTGGTTGAGCTTCTCGCGCTCGAACAGGTCGAGGTTGGCGAGGCCGACGGCGGCCGAGACGGGGTGGCCGCCGAAGGTGTAGCCGTGCAGGAAGGTGTTGTCGCCCTTGTAGAAGGGCTCGGCTATGCGGTCCGACACGACGCAGGCGCCGATCGGGGAGTAGCCCGAGGTCATGCCCTTGGCGCAGGTGATCATGTCCGGGACGTAGCCGAACTTGTCGCAGGCGAACATCGTGCCGAGCCGGCCGAAGGCGCAGATGACCTCGTCGGACACCAGCAGCACGTCGTACTGGTCGCAGATCTCGCGGACCCGCCGGAAGTAGCCGGGCGGCGGAGGGAAGCAGCCGCCCGCGTTCTGCACCGGCTCCAGGAAGACGGCCGCGACCGTCTCGGGGCCCTCGAAGAGGATCTGCTGCTCGATCTGGTCGGCGGCCCAGCGGCCGAAGGCCTCCGGGTCGTCGCCGTGGATCGGGGCGCGGTAGATGTTGGTGTTCGGGACCTTGTGCGCGCCCGGGACGAGCGGCTCGAAGGGGGCCTTCAGGGCCGGCAGGCCGGTGATGGACAGGGCGCCCTGCGGGGTGCCGTGGTAGGCGACGGCGCGGGAGATGACCTTGTACTTGGTCGGCTTGCCCTGGAGCTTGAAGTACTGCTTGGCGAGCTTCCAGGCCGTCTCGACGGCCTCGCCGCCGCCGGTGGTGAAGAAGACCTTGTTCAGATCCCCGGGCGCGTGGGAGGCGATACGTTCCGCCAGTTCGACGGCCTTCGGGTGGGCGTACGACCACACCGGGAAGAACGCCAGCTCCTGCGCCTGCTTGAACGCGGTCTCCGCCAGCTCGGTGCGGCCGTGGCCCGCCTGGACCACGAAGAGACCGGCGAGACCGTCGAGGTACCGCTTGCCCTTGTCGTCGTAGATGTACGTGCCCTCGCCCCGGACGATGGTGGGGACCGGGGAGTTCTCGTACGAGGACATGCGGGTGAAGTGCATCCACAGGTGGTCGTACGCGGTCTGGCTGAGGTCCTTGGGGCTCACGGGTATCGCGTCCTCACGGTTATCGGGTTCCCCACATGTAGGTCTGCTTCTTGAGCTTGAGATAGACGAAGCTCTCCGTCGATCGCACGCCGGGCAGGGTCCGGATGCGCTTGTTGATGACCTCCAGGAGGTGGTCGTCGTCCTCGCAGACGATCTCCGCCAGCAGGTCGAAGGAGCCGGCGGTGATCACGAGGTACTCCACCTCCGACATGGCCGTCAGCGCGTCCGCCACCGGATCCAGGTCGCCGTCGACGTGGATGCCGAGCATCGCCTGGCGCCGGAAGCCCACGGTGAGCGGGTCCGTGACGGCGACGATCTGCATCACGCCCTGGTCGAGCAGCTTCTGGACGCGCTGGCGCACGGCCGCCTCGGAGAGGCCGACGGCCTTGCCGATCGCGGCGTACGGCCGTCGGCCGTCCTCCTGCAGCTGCTCGACGATGGCGAGGGAGACGGCGTCCAACTGCGGGGGGCCGTTCCTGGGCTCCCGGGAGTCCCTGGAGCTATGGGAGTCCCTGGAGTCCCTGGAGTCCTTCTGGTCTGCGCTTCGACTGGCCACGGCCTCACTGTGCACGACGTCTCGACAGTTCCGCAAGGCTGAACCGATGAAATTCGTTGTTTACGGGGTTGTGGCTTGCGGATTTCGCAGCCATCGAGGTGTTGGGGGTGTTGAAAACGTGGGGCGGCGGATTAGGGTGGTGTCTCAAGGAATGGACACCCCAACCCTGGACCCATCTGGAGGGCCGGCAGTGAGCACCGAGCTGCGTCGTCTGCGCAATTACATCGACGGGGAATTCCGTGACGCCGTCGACGGACGGACCACCGAGGTGGTCAACCCCGCGACGGGCGAGGCCTACGCGACCGCGCCCCTGTCCGGACAGGCCGACGTCGACGCGGCGATGGCCGCGGCCGAGGCCGCGTTCCCGGGCTGGCGGGACACGACCCCGGCCGAACGGCAGAAGGCCCTGCTGAAGATCGCCGACGCGTTCGAGGAGCGGGCCGAGGAGCTCATCGCGGCGGAGGTGGAGAACACGGGTAAGCCGATCGGGCTGACCCGCTCCGAGGAGATCCCGCCGATGGTGGACCAGATCCGCTTCTTCGCGGGCGCCGCGCGGATGCTGGAGGGGCGCTCGGCCGGCGAGTACATGGAGGGCATGACCTCGATCGTGCGCCGTGAGCCGGTCGGCGTCTGTGCCCAGGTCGCGCCGTGGAACTACCCGATGATGATGGCCGTGTGGAAGTTCGCGCCGGCGATCGCCGCGGGCAACACCGTCGTGCTGAAGCCGTCGGACACGACGCCCGCGTCGACCGTGCTGATCGCCGAGATCGTCGGGTCGATCCTGCCCAAGGGCGTCTTCAACGTCATCACCGGCGACCGCGACACCGGCCGGCTGATGGTCGAGCACCCGATCCCGGCCATGGCGTCCATCACCGGGTCCGTGCGGGCCGGTATGTCCGTCGCCGAGTCCGCGTCCAGGGACCTCAAGCGGGTCCACCTGGAGCTGGGCGGCAAGGCACCGGTCGTCGTCTTCGCCGACACCGACATCGCCAAGGCCGTCGAGGACATCTCGGTGGCGGGCTTCTTCAACGCCGGGCAGGACTGTACGGCCGCGACCCGTGTCCTCGTGCAGGAGGGCATCCACGACGAGTTCGTGGCCGCGCTCGCGAAGGCGGCGGCCGAGACGAAGACCGGGCAGCCGGACGACGAGGACGTGCTCTTCGGTCCGCTCAACAACCCCAACCAGCTCAAGCAGGTCGCCGGGTTCATCGAGCGGCTGCCGGCCCACGCCAAGGTCGAGGCCGGTGGCCACCAGGTCGGCGAGAAGGGGTACTTCTACGCGCCGACCGTCGTCTCAGGGCTGAGGCAGGACGACGAGATCATCCAGCGCGAGGTCTTCGGACCGGTCATCACCGTGCAGGCCTTCTCCGACGAGGGACAGGCCGTCGAGTGGGCGAACGGCGTGGAGTACGCGCTGGCCTCGTCGGTGTGGACGAAGGACCACGGGCGGGCCATGCGGATGTCGAAGGCGCTGGACTTCGGGTGTGTGTGGATCAACACGCACATTCCGCTGGTCGCGGAGATGCCGCACGGCGGGTTCAAGAAGTCCGGGTACGGCAAGGACCTGTCGGGTTACGGGTTCGACGACTACACGCGGATCAAGCACGTGATGACGTCGTTGGACTGAGGGGTCGTTGACGGACGGTTCGCCGTGGCTGATCGCGCGGTTCCCCGCGCCCCTGTAGGGCCTGCGGCCCATCGGGGCGCGGGGGGCCCCGTGTTCACGCGTCGCTCCCTGCTGGGCGCGGCCGCGTCTCTCGGTGTGTTGACCGGGTGCGGTGTGCCCGCCGCCTACGTGGCGCCCGGTGACCGGGCCGGGGTCGACCTCTCGGCCCGGGACAAGCGGCTGAGCTGGTCGAACTGGCCGCTCTACATCGACACGGACGACGAGGACGACACCCGGCGGCCGACCCTGGAGGCGTTCGAGGAGCGCACCGGGATCGCCGTCGACTACGTCGAGGAGATCAACGACAACGACGAGTTCTTCGGCAAGATCAGTCCGGCTCTGATGAACCGTCAGCAGACCGGCCGGGACCTCGTCGTCGTCAGTGACTGGATGTGCGCCCGGTTCGTACGGCTCGGATGGGTGCAGGAGATGGACCGGGCCCGGCAGCCGAACGTCAGCCGCCATCTTGATCCGCAGCTCCGGTCGCCCGCCTTCGATCCCGGCCGGGTCTTCACGGTGCCGTGGCAGTCGGGGATCACCGGGATCGCGTACAACCGGCGGAGGGTGGGCCGCGAGATACGCCGGGTCGCCGACCTGTGGGCGGACGACCTCAAGGGACGGGTCACCCTTCTCTCCGGTCTGGACGAGGCGTTCGCGTTGCTGATGCAAGGCAACGGAGTCGATGTCACGCGCTGGACGGCGGACGACTTCCACACCGTCTGCGACCAGGTCGCCTCCCGCGTCCGGCGCGGTCACATCCGCCGCTTCACGGGCAACGACTACATCAAGGACCTCGCCGGCGGGGACGTCCTCGCCTGCCAGGCCTACTCCGGGGACGTCATCCAACTCCAGGCCGACGACCCGGACATCCGGTTCGTCGTACCCGAGGAGGGCGCCGAACTCTGGTCCGAGTCCCTGATGATCCCCAACCTCGCACGCCACAAGACCAGCGCCGAGCGCCTGATCGACCACTACTACGACCCCGAGGTGGCCGCCGAGCTCGCGGCCTGGGTCAACTACGTCTGCCCCGTCCCGGCGGCCCGCGACGTCCTGGCCTCTGCGAGGGACGAGGAGACTGCCGCCCTCGCCGAGGACCCCCTCATTTTCCCTGACGACACCATGCGGGCCCGGCTGGCCGTGGCCCGGGACATCACCCCCGGGGAACGCCGTGAGTTCTCCCGGCGGTGGAACGGGATCGTGGGTCTTTAGGGGGGCTTAGGTCCTGAGCACTTCTTCCGGAGCCTTCGGGAGTCTTCCGGAGTCTTCAAGGGTCGTTTGGGGAGCCGGGGGAGCCGGCGGAGCGGTAGGGCGCGGTCCGGGGGCGCCCGGGAGGCCTGGGAGCGTGCCGGGGGCTGGAGGGTCACCTCGGGGTTGGTGCCGGCGTTGGGAAGGCGGGGAAGGCCTCGTCGGCCTCGTCGTACCGATAGCAGGAGGGCCGTCATGCGGCTGACCGACCATGTCACGCTCGTCGCCGGCGGAGCGTACGGATTCGATCTCAGCGACCCGTTGGACTGTCACGTCTACCTGGTGCGGGGCGCCCGGCACAGCGTGCTCGTGGACGCCGGGGCCGGCCGGTCCGCCGAGAGCATCGTGCGCGCCGTGCGCGCCACCGGCGCCGACCCCGGCCGTCTCCTGCTCACCCACGGCCACGCCGACCACGCGGGTGGAGCCGCCGCGCTCGCCGAACGGCTGCCCGGACTGCGCGTGCTGGCCGGCGCCGAGGCCACGGGGTGGATCGCGGCGGGAGACGAAGCGGGCGTCAGTCTGGACCGGGGAAAGGCGTCCGGGTACTACCCGGCCGACTACTCCTTCGCCCCCTGCCCCCAGGTCGAGGCCCTGGCGGACGGTGAGGAGATCGACCTCGGCGGCGGAGTGGTCCTCCGGGCCGTCGCGACGCCGGGTCATGCCGACGGCCACCTCTGCTTCCACCTGCGCGCCCCCGGGCACCGAGCGCTCTTCTCCGGTGCAGAACCTGCACGACTGCCGGGTTCCCGAGTACGCGGCCAGTCTGAACAGGCTGGCGGCGCTCGACGTGGACGCGCTGTTCCCCGGCCACCACGAGGTCTCGCTCGCGCGGGCCGGGCGCCATCTGGAGGCCGCCCGCGACACCCTCGCCCGCGGGCTGCTGCCGAAGAGCACGACATGACTCCGCGTGACTCCGCATGACCTGCGTGACTCGCATGACTCCGCATAACTCCGTGTGACTCCCCCTGAATTGGGGCGAGCAATGCGTGACGGCCTTGTGGAGGTAATGCGATTGTCTGGCGCGCGGTGGCGTTTTATCAGCCTTTCGCAGTCGATTCGGACCCGACGGATTCGCCGACGAAGGGTTGCGGCGCATGTCGTCGTGACGTAGTTACGTGAATCATGAACCTGTTCACCCGTGCTGCGTCCCTGCGCCGCCCGGCAGCCCCCACAGCCGCACAACTCCCCCACGAGTCCGCGGCATTCGCTCCCGACGGCATGTCCGACCCCGCACTCACGATGCTGACCGGCGAATGGATGATCGACTCGGCGCACAGCCGTATCGGTTTCTCCGTCCGGCACGCCCTGGTCACGACCGTGCGAGGGGCCTTCACCGAATATCAGAGTCGGCTCTATTTCGACGGTCGTGATCCCTCGCGTTCACGGGCCGAGATAGTGCTGTCCACCGCGTCCGTCGACACCGGAGTGGAACAACGCGACGCCCATCTGATGGGTCGCGATTTCCTGGATGCCGCGACTTATCCGCGTATGCGCTTCGTCAGTACGGCGGTGCGCCTCGTGGGCAACGATGTCTACCGCATGGCCGGTGAACTCACGATCAAGAGCATCACCCGCCCCGTCGATCTGGAACTCACCTACATAGGACACGTCATGGATCCGTTCGGGTACGAGCGGGTCGGTTTCGACGGCACCACCACCATCAACCGTTCCGAATGGGGCCTCACCTACAACCAGCGGCTCGCGGAGGGCGGTGCCATGGTGAGCGAGAAGGTGCGCCTGCAGTTCGACATCGCCGCGATCCGCTCCGTCCCCGGCGGCTGACGGCCCGTCGCGTTCACGTGGGGCCCGGCACCTGTCGGGCCCCCGCTTTTGAACGCGTTCAAGTAGGGGCGTACGCTCACGGCATGAGCGACAGAGCCGCCCTGCTGAAGGGCATCCGTGCGTGGCTGGTCTTCTTCGTCGTCTGTCTGGTGCTGAGTGGCGCCACAGCCTTCCCGCTGGTGCACGAGCTGCGCTGGACCGAGGAGTTGTTGCGGTCGCTGTCCGTCGGGGAGTACCTGCCGGCCCTGGTCGAGTGGATCGAGCGGGTCCGGGCGGGACTCGACGAAGCCGACGCCCGATACCCGTTCCTCCTGTACGGCACGGACTGGCTGGCGTTCGCGCACCTGGTGATCGCGGTGTCCTTCTACGGCCCCTACCGCGACCCGGTCCGCAACATCTGGGTCATCGAGTTCGGCATGATCGCCTGCGCGGGCATCATCCCCCTGGCCCTGATCTGCGGGCCGATCCGCGACATCCCCTTCTGGTGGACCGTGATCGACATGTCGTTCGGGGTCTTCGGGGTCATCCCGCTCTACGTCGTACGGCGGCGGATCAAGCGGCTGGAGGCCCTCACCGGCGGATGGGACCGGAAAACTGTTATCCCGGCCGCCTCCACACCGTCTCCGTAGGCACCCCTGTCTCCCCACACACAGGAGCGAGCCGTATGAGCAGTGTGAGCGGTGTGATCTCCGCCTCGGAGGTTCCCCATGTCGGAGCGATGGCTGAGAAGGTACGGAACACAGCCGAGTGAACAGGGTGAACCGGGCGGGATCGAAGGGGACGTACGTGGACGGGCGGCAGTGGCGGTCCACCATCGCGGACGCGCAGGCGGGGGACCGGCGCGCCCTCGACGAGCTGGTCGCGGGCTGGCTGCCGCTCGTCTACAACATCGTCGGCCGGGCCCTCAACGGCCACGCCGACGTCGACGACGTCGTGCAGGAGACCATGCTCCGTGCCGTCGACAACCTCGGCACGCTGCGTGATCCGGACAGCTTCCGCTCCTGGCTGGTCGCGATCGCGATGCGGCAGATACGGGACCGGGCGCGCCGCCGCACCGCCGACCAGCTCGACGACCACGACGCCCACGGTGCTACCGACTTCGCCGAACTGACCGTGCTGCGGCTGCAGTTGGAGGGGCAGCGCAAGGAGGTCGCGGAAGCGGTCCGCTGGCTCGACGACGAGGACCGGCAGCTGCTGTCGCTGTGGTGGCTGGAGGTCGCGGGTGAACTCACCCGACGGGAACTGGCCTCGGCCGTCGGCATCAGCCGGCAGCACGCCGCCGTCCGGGTCCAGCGGATGAAGGCCCGGCTGGAGACGGCACGCGGCATCGTCCGCGCCCTCGACTCCTCCTGCTCCGACCTGGGCCGGGTCACCGCACGCTGGAGCGGGCAGCCCGACTCGGTGTGGCGCAAACGGATCGCCCGGCACATCCGCGGCTGCGCTCGCTGCGACGGCCACGGCCGCCCCGGCGAGGTCCTCGTCCCCGCCGAGCGCCTCCTCGTCGGGCTCGCCCTGGTTCCCGTCCCCGTCGGCTTCACCCTGTCCCTGGCGTTCGGCGGCAAGACGGCCGTGGCGGCGACGACCGCGACCGCCTCCGTGGGCTGGTCCGCCAAGGTGATCGGCGCCCTCACCAAGCCCGCCGTCGCGGTGACGGCGGGCGCGACGATGGTCGCCGGGGGCGCGTACGTCGTGACGCAACCCCCGGCGGACCTGCCCGCGCAGGCCGCGCCGTCGGCGATGAGCACGGCCCGTGGCCCCGCGGCTCCGGCGCCGCGCGCACCCTCGCCGTCGCCGTCGTCCTCACCGTCCCCCTCGGCCTCCCCGTCGTCGAAGAAGCAGAAGGGGAAGGAGAGGGAGCCGAAGGACCTGTACGGCACGGTTGTCGACGTGGCGGACGCGGCACCGGACCCGGACTCCCCGCCCCCCGCCCTGCCGCGCCGGCCCGAGTCCGGCGTCACGAGCAGCGGTGGCGCGCGGACCGTGATGAACCACCGGGGCGACCACGTGACGTTCACCGGCCGGGGATATGTCCTGGTCCGCTGGCAGATCTCGCCCCAGTACCGGCCGGGCGGTCTGGTCATGCCGACCTGGACCGGCCTGGACGGCAGGCTCTTCCACGTCGCCTCGGGCGGTGGCCGCCGTATGGACGACCCGACCTCCGCCGACGGCAGGATCTCGGGAATGGGCGGCCCCGACACCGGTTACACCGTCCTGCCCGCCGGCACCCAACAGATGTGGCAGAACGAGTACTTCTACCTCGACGGCACGGTCGCCCTCACCCAGAACGAACGCGGGGCCGACTACGGCATCACCGTCGCCCCCTCCACCTGGGACGCCGTCACCGAGGACATCACCGTCGGCCCCGAACGGGGAGCCATCCGCTACGGCCTCGTCCGCGACGACGGCAAGGACTCGGCGCCGGTGCCGCAGTACGTCACGCGGGAGAAGCCGGCGGACGCGGCGACCGTGCCTCAGCGGTCCGAGGTGTAGCGGGCGCGTGCGTGCGGGTGGGGGCTGATCGAGCGGGTCCCCGTCCCCTTCAGAGGGCCGGCCGCCCGTTGCCCGTGGCCCTGAGCGCGCACAGGGCGTCGATGCGGTTGGTGGTGATCGAGTCGACACCCCAGGACAGCAGGCGGCGCATGGAGCGTCGGGTGTCCGGGGTCCAGGCGGAGAGCAGGTAGCCGTCCCGGTGGACACGGTCCACCAGGGGGCGGGTGAGGAGGCCGAAGCGGTAGTTCAGCCAGCGCGGGCGGATGGCGTCGAGGAGGGCGGGACGCGGGGGCGCGGCGGTCTTCCAGGTGAGGGCGAGCTCGGCCGTGGGGGCGACGGCACGGACGGCGAGCACGGTCCGCGGGTCGGCGCTGTAGTAGACACGGTCCTCGGCATCGCACTCCCGTACGATGCCGAGGATCTGCCGCACCGCCCGGGGGTTCACCGCACCCGGCAGGTCCACCATCACGCGGCTGCCCCCGGTGGCGAGCAGCGCCTCGGCCAGCGTCGGCACCCCGTCGGCCGTCAGCCCGCGCAACTCCGCGGCGGAGAGCGCGGCCAGCGGCCGGTCCACCTCCCAGAGCCGGTGCAGCGTCGAGTCGTGGAGCAGGACCGGCACCCCGTCACGGGTCGTCCGTACATCGAACTCGACGGCTTCCGCACCGAGTTCGAGCCCGGCCCGCAGGGAGTCGAGCGTGTTCTCGCGGTGGCGGTAGGGGGCGCCGCGATGGGCGACGGCTGTCACGGTGCGCATGGTGGTGGTTTCCGGTCCCGATCGGATCATAGGGTCAGCCAGGCCGAGGTGTAGGTGTCGATCTCTGCGATCACCCGGGCCTTGCCGGGCTCGTCGAGGAAGGACGCCTCCACGGCGTTCTTCGCGAGCGCGGCCACCCCCTGCTCGTCGAGGTCGAGGAGGCGCGCGGCGACCGCGTACTCGGTGTTCAGGTCGGTGCCGAACATCGGCGGGTCGTCGGAGTTGACGGTGACCAGCACGCCGGCCTCGACGAACTCCTTGATGGGGTGCTCGTCGAGGGTGCGGACCGCTCGGGTCGCTATGTTCGAGGTCGGGCAGACCTCCAGGGCGATCCGTCGCTCGGCGAGATGGGCCAGCAGCTTCGGGTCGCCGGCCGCGCTGGTGCCGTGGCCGATGCGTTCCGCGCGCAGTTCGTTGAGCGCGTCCCAGATCGTCTCGGGCCCGGTGGTCTCGCCGGCGTGCGGCACGGAGTGCAGCCCGGCCGCGATCGCCCGGTCGAAGTGCGGCTTGAACTGCGGCCTCGGTACGCCGACCTCGGGTCCGCCGAGGCCGAACGACACCAGCCCCTCCGGCCGCAGCCGGTCCTCGGTCGCGAGCCGCACGGTCTCCTCGGCCGCGATCAGCCCCGCCTCGCCGGGAATGTCGAAGCACCACCGCAGGACGGTCCCGAACTCGGCCTCCGCCGCCTTCCGGGCGTCCTCGATCGCGTCCATGAAGGCCCGCTCCTCGATCCCGCGACGGGTGGAGGAGTACGGCGTGATGGTCAGTTCGGCGTAGCGCACCTGCTGCCGGGCGAGGTCCCGTGCCACCTCGAACGTCAGCAGCCGGACGTCCTCCGGGGTGCGGATCAGGTCGACGACGGACAGGTACACCTGGATGAAGTGGGCGAAGTCCGTGAACGAGAAGTAGTCCGCGAGGGCCTCGGGATCCGTGGGCACCTGCGAGTCGGGGTGGCGGGCGGCCAGTTCCGAGACGATGCGGGGGGAGGCGGAGCCGACGTGGTGCACATGCAGTTCGGCCTTCGGCAGACCGGCGATGAAGGCGTGCAGGTCGCGGGTGCCGGGAGCGGCGGCGGCGTCGGCGACGGCGACGGCGGGGCTCAGGGGCACGCCCTGCGCGGTGCGGTGGTCGGTCAAGGTTCCTCCCCGGGAACGGCGTCCGCCCGGGACCGTGGTCTGCTGCGGGGAACGCGGGTGATCGGCTGATCGGTGACTCGGGGATCATCGTAGGCGGCCGTCCGCACATCGAACCCCGGGCCTTAGCATGACCGAACGTACGCTGATCGCGTCAGACGGAAAAGAAGACGCGGAACGGCACAGAACGTCACAGGGGGACCGCTCATGTCAGCCGACGAGGCACCGATTCCGGAAGCACCGGCCGCTCCGCAGCCCGCCCCGTGGGCATCCCCGCAGGGCGACGCCGCGCTACCGCCGACCGTGGTCGACGGCGCCACGCTCCCAACAGTGACCGACGACGCCGTGCCGCTGACCGTGGTCGACGGTGCGGAGCTGCCGACGATGATCGACGACGCCGTGCCGCTGACGGTGGTGGACGGTGCGGCGCTGCCGACGGTGACGGAGGACGCGGTTCCCTCGGCGCCCGGCGGCAGTGCCGACATGCTGACGGTGGCCGACGGCGTGCCCCTGCCGGCCGCGCCGGACGCCGTCCCGCGGCCCGGGGACGCGATACCGTCCCCGACGCTCGCCGAGGCACCCGCTGCGACACCGGCCCCGACGGTCGCCCTCGACAAGCCGACCGCGCCGAACCCGACGACCGCGCCGAACCCGACGACCGCGCCGAACCCGACGACCGCGCCGAGCCCGACGACCGCGCCGAGCCCGACGACCGCGCCGAGCCCGACAGCCGCGTCCGCCCCAGCACCTCAGGCTCCGTACGACCCCTGGGCCGCACCGGCCGACACCCCGGCTCACGGCAGCCCCGCGCACACGCCGACCCCCGCGCCGCAGCCCTGGACGGGACCCGGCGCGTTCGCACCCCCGGGTGACC
>NZ_JARGEE010000256.1:0-13132 GCF_033794485.1 Streptomyces sp. MB09-02B | reverse complement strand
GCGTGGGGGCGGGGCCGGCGGCGGCCTCGGTGGAGGCGTCGGCGGTGTCCAGCAGCAGTACGGAGGGCGCGTTCCCCTCGGCGGACGGGCTCGGCGCGGGCAGTCGGTCGGCCGTCGCGGCGAGGGTGACCACGGTCGTGGCTCCCGAGTCCGCCAGCATGTGGGCCACCCGGTCGGCCGGGTAGTCGAGGTCCACCGGCAAGTAGGCGGCGCCCGACTTAAGGACGCCGAGCAGTGCCACCATCAGCTCCGCCGAGCGCGGCACGGCGACCGCCACGAACGCCCCGGGGCCCGCGCCCCGGCCGCGCAGCCGTACGGCCAACTCCTCGGCGCGGGCGTCCAGTTCGGCATAGGTCAGCCGCTCGTCCTCGAAGACGACGGCCGTCGCGTCGGGCGTCCGGGCGACCTGCGCGGCGAACCCCTCCGCCAGGGTGGACTCCGGGACGACGCGCTCCTCGCCGAGGGGACGGGCGCGCAGGGCCTCGTCGGGGGAGAGCAGTTCGACGGAGGCGGCCGCACGGTCCGGTGCCTCGGCGACGGCCTCCAGGACGCGGACCAGCCGGTCGCCGAGGGCGCGGACGATGTCGCCGTCGAGGCGCTCCGCATGGTGCTTGAGCCGCAGGTCGAGCCGCCGGCCCGGCTTGACGACGAGGGCGAGGGGATAGTGCACGGCGTCGTGGAAGGCGTCGCCGGTGATGCGTACGGTGCCCGAGGCGTCCCGGAGGTCCGGCTCGGCGGGGTAGTTCTCGAACACCACGAGGGTGTCGAAGAGTTCGCCGGAGCCCGCGTGCCCGGTGAGCCGCTGGATCTCGGCGAGGCCCAGGTACTGGTGGTCGAGCAGTCGGGCCTGTTCCTCCTGGAGGCGCGCGAGCAGGGTCCCGAGGGATTCGCGCGGTGCCCAACGGAACCGTGTCGGAAGGGTGTTGATGAACAGGCCCACCATGGAGGCGATGCCGTCGACCTCGCCGTCGCGCCCGGAGACCGTGGTGCCGAACACCACGTCGTCCCGGCCGGTCAGCCGGCTCAGCAGCAGGCCCCAGGCGCCCTGCACCACCGTGCCGAGGGTGACGCCGTGCTCACGAGCCCGCTCGGCGAGCCGCGCCGTGGTGCGCTCGGACAGCTCCACTCGAACGTGCTCGGGCCGTACAGGCGCCCCGTCGGCCGGGGCGTCGACCAGCCGCGTCGGCTCGTCCAGCCCGGAGAGCGCGTCGCGCCAGACCTCGCGTGCCGCCTCCCGGTCCTGCTCGGCGAGGCGGCGCAGGAAGCCCCGGTAGGGGGCGACCTCGGGCAGCGCGGGTGCGTCGGTGCCGTAGTACGCCATCAACTCGCGGTGCAGCACCGGCAACGACCAGCCGTCCGCGACGATGTGATGGAACGTCAGCACCAGGCGGCTGCGCTCCTCGCCGAGCCGGACCAGGGCGCAGCGCAGCAGCGGGGGCGCGGCCAGGTCGAAGCCCCGGGCCCGCTCGTCCGCGGCCACGGCGTCCGCGAGACTCTCGCGCACCTCGCCGTCCTGCGACGAGAGGTCGACCTCCCGCCAGGGCAGTTCGGCGTCCCGCGTGATGATCTGCACCGGGGTGCCGTCCGGGCGCTGACGGAACGCGGCCCGCAGCGGCGTGTGCCGGTCCAGCAGGTGCTGCGCGGCACGGCGCAGCACCGTGGCGTCGACCGGTCCGGCGAGGTCCAGGACCTGCTGGACGACATACGTGTCCCCGTCGGCGCCGCCGGTGAGGGAGTGGAAGAAGAAGCCCTGCTGGAGCGGGGTGAGCGGCAGCAGTTCGGCGACGGACAGCGGACGCGCGCCCTGGATCTCGGCGAGTTCGGCCGCGTCGACCTCGATGAGGGGCTCGTCGGCGGTGTGGTCGGCGACCGGCTCGACGGCGACCCGCTCGACGGCGGCCTCGGCCAGCGCCTCGACCGTACGGTGCCGGAAGACGTCACGGGTCGTGAGCCTGAGGCCCGACTCGCGGGCCCGGATGAGGAGTTGGATGGCGCTGATGCTGTCGCCGCCGAGCGCGAGGAAGTCGTCCTCGGCCGTCACCGCGTCCAGGCCGAGCACCTCGGCGTACAGCGAGCACAGCAGCCGCTCACGGGGGGTGCGCGGGGCGCGGCCGGAGCTCATCGTGGCGTAGTCCGGCGCCGGCAGCGCCCTCGCGTCGATCTTGCCGCTGGGGGTGACCGGCAGGGCGTGCAGCGGGACGAACGCCGAGGGGACCATGTAGTCGGGCAGCCACTCGGCGGCGTGCCCGCGCAGGGCCCGCATCAGCGCGCTCACGTCACGGAAGGGCGCGGGTCGGTTGGCGCGCGGATGGACGCCGCCCGTCCGGTACAGCGGGCCGAAGGGGCCGTCGAGGACGAGCACGGCGTCGAACGCGCCGTCGTCGGCGTTGCCGTTCCAGGTGAGCGCCACCCGGTAGCCGTGCTCGGCCGCCAGCGCGTGCAGGTCCTCGGGGTCGGTGGCGTCGGCCGCCTGCCGGCTACTGTCCTCCAGCCGCCGCAGATCCGCGAGGTCGTCCGCGAGGCGCGCGTTGGGCACACCGGTGACGCGGAGCCCGTCCGGGCGCCCGGCCAGCAGCTCCGCCAGTCCACCGAGGCCGCCGATCGCCGACCAGTCGGCCTCCGGCAGCTCCCGGGCGGCCACCGGGGCCCCCGGACGCAGCACGACGTCGTACCGGTACCGGCTCAGCTCGTTGTGGTGCGCGGCCCGCTTGAGGCGGATCTCCGCGTCGAAGCCGTCGAGGGCGGCGAAGAAGTCCGGGTCGAGCAGGAGTTCGCCCTCCCAGCGCACGGACCGCTCGACGGCCGCCCGCAGCGCGCTCTTGTCACCCTCGTCACCACCGGCCGCCCGACGGGTCTCCACGGCCGCGCGCAGCGTCCGCAGCAGGCGCAGGTTGCGGACGTCGCCGACGAAGATCCGGCCACCGGGGGCGAGCAGCCCCGCCACCTGGCCGAGCACGTCGGCGAGGTACTCCCCGCTGGGGAAGTACTGCGCCACGGAGTTGATGACGACGGTGTCGAAGTACCCCTCGGGCAGGCCCTCGGTGTCGTGGGCGGGCATCGCCCGCAGCTCGACCTTCGCGGACAGCTCCGGATCGCTGTCGATCTGCGCGCGGAGTGCCGTGACGGCCTGGGCCGACAGGTCGGTGCCCCAGTAGGCCTCGCAGTCGGGCGCGATCTCGGAGAGGATCAGACCGCTGCCGACGCCGATCTCCAGCACCCGCCCGGCGGAGCCGAGTTCACGGATCCGGTCGACGGTCGCCGTCCGCCACTCGCGCATCTCCTCGACGGGAATCGGCGTGCCGTCGTACATGCTGTTCCAGCCGGCGAAGTTCTCGCGGAGGCGGGAGCCGTCGGTGTCCGCCGCGCGCGAGTCCTCGGAACCGGCGGCCCCGTAGAGGAGTTCGTGCAGTTCCTTCCACTCCTCGACCCGCGCGTCCGCGTCCCCGTCGCGCGGCGCGTCGAGGGCCGGGACGACATAGGCGGCGAGACGGCGGTCGCCCGGCCGGTCCTCGCGGACGACGACCGTGACCTGGTCGACGGCCGGATGGCCGCGCAGCACCGACTCGATCTCGCCCGGCTCGATACGGAAGCCGCGGATCTTGACCTGGGCGTCGGCGCGCCCCAGGAACTCAAGTCGCCCGTCCGCCCGCCAGCGCACCAGGTCGCCGGTGCGGTAGAGCCGCTCGCCGGGCTCCCCGAACGGGTCGGCGACGAACCGCTCGGCGGTCAGGTCCGGCCGCCCGAGATAGCCCCGCGCGAGGCCCGCGCCGCCCAGGTACAGCTCGCCGGTGACTCCGGCGGGCACCGGCCGCAGGAACGCGTCCAGGACGTACGCCCGGGTCCCCGGGTCGGGCACACCGATCGGGACGATCGCCCCGGCCGGGATGTCGGGATCGCACAGGCCGAGCGTGGAGTTGGTGGTGGCCTCGGTCGGGCCGTAGGCGTTGAACATCATCCGCCCGCGCGCGTACCGGCCCACCAGCTCGGGGGAGACCCGCTCGGTGCCCGCCAACAGCGTCGCCGTCGGCGGCAGTGCGATGTCGTCGGGCATGGCGGCCAGCAGCGCGGGCGGCAGGATCATGAAGGTGATGCCGTGGGCGTTCGCGTAGTCGGCGAGCGGCGCGCCCGGCACCCTGCGCTCGGCCGGTACGACGACGAGCCGGCCGCCGGACAAGAGTCCGAGACACAGGTCCCAGAAGGCGACGTCGAAGCTGGGCGAGGCGAACTGCAGCACCCGGCTGTGCGGGCCGATGCCGAACCGCTCGCTCTGCGTGGCCACCAGCTTCGCCACACCGCCGTGAGCGAGGACGACGCCCTTGGGGCGGCCGGTGGAACCTGAGGTGTAGATCACATAGGCGGCGTTGAGGACGGTCAGGGGCGCCCCGCGGTCCGCCTCGGTGGGGTCGTGGACCGGCCGCCCCGCCAACTCGGCGGTCGTGGCGGGCGCGTCCAGCTCCAGGAGGGTCATCCCCTCGGCCGGTTCGGGGAGGTCGCGCGCGGTCTCGCCGGTGGTCACCATGCAGACGGGCCGTGCGTCGCCCAGCATGTACGCGACGCGGTCCGCCGGGTAGTCGTGGTCGATCGGCAGATAGGCGGCGCCCGACTTCAGGACGGCCACCTCGGCGACGATCAGCTCGACGGAACGCGGCAGCGCCAGGGCGACGATCCGCTCGGGCCCGGCACCCCGCGCGATCAGCGCGTGCGCCAGGCGGTTGGCGCGTTCGTCCAGCTCGGCGTAGGTGAGTTCCTCGTCCTCGAAGACCAGCGCCACGGCCTCGGGCCGCTGCCGCACCAGCTCGGCGAACATCGCGGGCCAGGTGTCCGACGGCACCGTGTGCGCGGTGTCGTTCCAGCCGTGGACGACCTGCCCGTACTCCTCCCGGGACATCAGGTCCAGCCGGGCCACCGCCGTCCCGGGGCGGGCCACGGCGTCGGCGAGCAGCGTGCGGTAGTGACCGAGCAGCCGCTCGACCGTCGTGCCGTCGAACAGGGCGGGGGAGTACGACGCCCGCGCCTCGTCCCCGTCCACCTCCAGCAACACATCGACCGGGGCCGGGAGTTCACCGGCCGGGCGGGCGGCCGTGGCGAACGCCGTGTTGAAGAACAGTCCGCCGCCGCGCGTCGGCCGGGGCCGCAGCTCCTCGACCAGGAGGCCGACGGGCACCCGGTGGGTCTGCGCCTCCTCCCACGCCTGCGTCACCCGCCGCGTCAACTCGGCGAACGTCGGCTCGTGTTCGACGGACACCCGCAGCGGGAGCCCGTCATGGCCCACGGTCAGGTCCGTCGCCCCGGTGTAGCGGTGCAACAGCGCGACGAACGCCGCGAGCCGGACGGCGTCGGAGGCGTCCGGGACGCCCGACAGCACCCGCGAGTCGCGCTCGGGCAGCGGCTCTGGCGGATGCGGCCGGTCGGCGGGCAGCGCGATCTCGAGCGGGAGCGGTGTCAACAACCGCCGCCAATGGGACAGAACTTCCTCGGAACCGCACACAGCCGCGAGCCTCCCCAGCGGGTCGGGGTCCCGGACCTGGGGCCGGGGTCGCCGACATACTAAGGTA
Organism: Streptomyces sp. MB09-02B; assembly: GCF_033794485.1. Taxonomy (NCBI): domain Bacteria; kingdom Bacillati; phylum Actinomycetota; class Actinomycetes; order Kitasatosporales; family Streptomycetaceae; genus Streptomyces; species Streptomyces sp. MB09-02B. The sequence continues at coordinate 7,577 of NZ_JARGEE010000256.1, read as the reverse complement.
AGGGTTACCTAATTCACAGGGCCCGCATAGAGAGGTACCCGCCCGGACGGGGCGGCATTCGACGGAAGACCTACAGTTCACCCCGTGCTCGCCCTAGAGTTAAGGCAAGCCTCATCAAAGAAAGTTGAAGACGTGGGGACCTCGACGGTCCGGGCGGCGAAAGGCCCCCGCGCGGTACTGCTGCTGACGCTCTCCTGCGTCCTCCTGCTCACGCTGTGCGCCCTGTCGATGGCGTTCGGCGCCCTCGGCGTCCCCCTCGACCAGGTGTGGCACACCCTGCTCGGCGACGCCCCCAGCACCCGGATCGACAGCGTCATCTGGTCCGTACGCCTGCCCCGCACCGCCCTCGGCCTCGCCACCGGCGCCGCCCTGGGCCTGTCGGGCTCGCTCATGCAGGCGCTGACCCGCAATCCGCTGGCCGATCCCGGCATCCTCGGGGTGAGCGCGGGCGCGGCCTTCGCCGTGGTCCTGTCGGTCGGGGTGCTCGGCATCGGATCGGTGTACGGGTACATCTGGTTCGCTTTCGGCGGCGCGTTCGCCGCCAGCGTCCTGGTGTACCTCCTCGGCGGACTGGGCCGATCCGGCTCCACACCGGTCAAACTCGCGCTGGCCGGTGTGGCGGTGACCTCCCTGCTGTTCTCGCTGACCAGCGCCATCGCCCTGACCGACCCGGACGCGCTCAACCGCTACCGCTTCTGGAGCGCCGGCTCCCTCGCCAACCAGGACGAGGCCGTGCTCCTGCGCGTCCTGCCGTTCCTGGCCGTCGGCGCGGTCCTCGCCCTCGCCTGCGCCCCCGCCCTCAACAGCCTCGCGCTCGGTGACGACGTCGCGAAGTCGCTCGGGCTCAAGCTCGGCCTGGTCCGCGTCCAGGGCGTCGTAGCCGTCACCCTGCTCACCGGGGGAGCCGTCGCCGTCATCGGGCCCGTGGTCTTCGTCGGCCTGGTCGTCCCGCACATCGCCCGGGTCCTCGCCCAACTCGCCGGGATCGGCCCGGACCACCGCTGGCTGCTCCCGCTGTCGGCCGTCCTCGCCCCCTGCCTCCTGCTGACCGCCGACATCGCGGGCCGTCTGCTCGCCCGCCCGACCGAGATCCAGGCAGGCGTCCTCGTCGCCTTCGTCGGCGGCCCCTTCTTCATCGCGCTGGTCCGCCGCCGGCGTCTCGCGGAGCTGTGAACCATGACCTCACGACCGGGCGTACGCGGGCCCGTGAGAACCGAATCCGTGGAGCTGTGAGCCGATGACGACCGAACTCGCCCCCGTACCGCCCCCGAAGGGCGCCGGGGACCCCACGCCGAAGCGGCGTACGGCGGACCGCATCGCCTTCCGGCTGCCCGCCCCGCCCGTCTCCGGTGTCGTACGGCCCCGGCTGCTGGTGGTCTGTCTGCTGCTCGCGGCGGCCGCGTTCCTGGCGTTCGCGGTGGTGACCTCCGTCGGGGACATCGCCCTCCCGCTCGGCGACGTGATGAAGGCCCTGGTGGGCACGGGCGACCCCGGAACCGAGCTGATCGTCCACGAACTGCGGCTGCCGCGGGCCCTTGCCGGACTGCTCGTCGGCATCGCCTTCGGCATCTCCGGAGCCCTCCTCCAGACGGTGACGCTCAACCCGCTGGCCAGCCCCGACATGATCGGCATCACCCAGGGCGCCGGCACGGCGGTCGTCGCCGGGATCGTCCTCGGCTGGGACGGGGGCCTGGGCACCCAGGCCCTCGGCCTGCTCGGCGCGACGGTCACCGGCCTGCTGGTCTACGCGCTGGCCTGGAAACGCGGCACCACCGGCTACCGCATCGTCCTCGTCGGTATCGGCGTGGCCTGGATCTGCACCAGCCTCACCGACTACCTCATGGCGCGCGGCCAGCGCTTCCAGGCCCAGGCCGCCCTCGGCTGGCTCGTCGGCAACCTCAACGGCCGTACCTGGGACCAGATCGGTCCGCTCGCCGTCACCATGGCCGTGCTCGTGCCGCCGGCGATCCTGCTCGGACGGCAGATCCGCGTCATGCAACTCGGGGACGACGTCGCCAAGGGCCTCGGCACCCGGGTACAGATCGTCCGGGTGGCCGTCCTGCTCATCTCCGTCGGCCTCGTGGCCTTCGGCACGGCCACCGCCGGACCCATTGCCTTCGTGGCACTCGCCGCGCCCCAGGTCGCCCAGCGCCTGGCCGGCACCCCGTTCCCGCCGCCCCTCGCCGCCGGACTCACCGGCGCGGTGATGGTCCTGGTGTCGGACCTCGCCGCCCGCAAGCTCGTCCCGGACACGGAGCTACCGGTCGGGGTCGTCACCGGGGTGCTCGGGGCCCCCGTACTGCTGTGGCTGCTCATCCGCGCCAACCGCGCCGGTTCAGGAGGCTGAAGACGTGTCATCGAAGGACGAGCCGACGACGAAGCGCGACAACCGCGCCGACGTCCACGCCCACGCCCTCGCGGACTCCCGCGACGGCGGTCCCGTCGACGGCCCCGAACTGCGGGCCGAGGGCCTGCGCCTGGCCTACGACGACCGGATCGTCGTCGAGGACCTCGACCTGGTGATCCCGACGGGCCGCGTCACCGCCATCGTCGGCGCCAACGCCTGCGGCAAGTCGACCCTGTTGCGCGCCCTGGCCCGCCTGCTGACGCCCATGGCGGGCACCGTCCACCTCGACGGCCGCTCGGTGCACTCCATCCCCACCCGGGTCCTCGCCCAGCGGCTCGGCATCCTCCCCCAGACGCCCGTCGCCCCCGAGGGCCTGACCGTCATCGACCTGGTGGGGCGCGGACGTTCCCCGCACCAGACCTGGTGGCGGCAGTGGTCCCAGAGCGACGAGGAGGCCGTGCACGAGGCGCTCAGGGCCACCGCCATGAGCGACCTCGCCCACCGCCCCGTCGACGAACTCTCCGGCGGACAGCGGCAACGCGCCTGGATCGCCATGGCCGTCGCCCAGGGCACCCCCGTGATGCTGCTGGACGAGCCGACGACCTATCTGGACCTCGCCCACCAGATCGACGTCCTCGACCTGGTCACCGATCTCAACCGGCACCAGGGCCGCACCGTGGTCATGGTCCTGCACGACCTCAACCAGGCCTGCCGGTACGCCGACCACATCATCGCCATGAAGGGCGGGCGCATCGCCGCCGAGGGCGCCCCGGCCGACGTCATCACCGCCAGGACGGTCGAGGACGTCTTCGGGCTGCGCTGCGTGGTCGGGGAGGACCCCGTCAGCCGTACGCCCCTGGTGATCCCGATGGGCCGTCACCACGAGGGCGGGGGCGAGGACGAGGGCGCGGACGCCGACGCGGTGCCCGTGGCGGGCACCGCCGGCTGACACGGGCACCCTAGGGCCATTCTCGGGCGCCGCCGGCCGACACGGCCGACGGCGCCCCCACCTCACGGACGGGCCGTCAGATAACCGCCCATCGTGCGGAAGTAGTCCGTCGCCGCGAGTTCCGTGCCGTCCTCCGTCCGCACCCGCTTGACCACCAGCCCCGGCAGCCGCCCGGAGCGCGCCTCCGCACCGGCGACGATCACGACCCCGTCTCCCTCCCGGATGAAGATCCGCCCCGGCGTGCCGCCGTAGCGGCCCTCGGACACGGCGGCCGAGACGATCCGGATGCGCTGACCCCGGTGGTGCGTGAAGGCGTTCGGATACGGATCGGACTGGGCCCGGACGAACCGCTCCAGGTCCTCGGCGGGCCAGGTCCAGTCGATCCGGCTGTCGTCCGGGGACCGCTTGTGGAAGAAACTCGACCGGGAGCGGTCCTGCGGCGTCCACACGGCCTCGCCGGAGGCGATGAGGTCCAGCGACTCGGTGACCAGCGGGCCGATGAGATCGACCGTGCGGTGGAACAGGTCCGTCGCCGTGTCCTGCGGTCCGACCCGCACCGAACGCTGCAACAGCACATCGCCCATGTCGAGTTCGGCGTCCATGCGGTGGGCCGTGACACCGACCTCCGGCTCGCCGTTGATGAGCGCCCAGATGAGCGGCGAGAACCCCGCGTAGGTCGGGAGCAGCGAGTCATGGATGTTCAGGGTGCCGTGCGGCGGCAGATCGAAAATCTCCGGCGGCAGCCAGGTGCGCCAGTTGTTCGCCACGATGAGATCGGGCTCGGCCTCCTTGAGCACGCGCAGCAGCTCGTCGTCGTCCGGCCGGTTGCGCAACAGCACCGGTACGCCATGCTGTTCGGCCAGGTCGGCGACCGAATCACTCCAGATTTTCTCGTACGCGTGGTCGCTCTTCGGATGGGTTACCGCCAGCACCACCTCGTGGTCGGATTTCAGCAGTGCCTGCAGCGTCCGGTGTCCCCAGGTCTGGTACCCGAACATGACGACCCGCATATGAGCCCTCCTCAGCCGTTGCTAGGTAAGGCTTACCTTATCTAACATGGCTCTGCTGGGGGAGGCTGTGTTCCGGCTTGGGAGACTCTGTGACCCCTTCTATGAAAGGCAGATGACGCGGTGACGACGCTGCACACCGGGGCGGATTCCATCTACGACGTACTCGGGATCGGGTTCGGCCCATCCAATCTCGCACTCGCCATCGCATTGCACGAACACTCCGTGGCCTCCGGCACGGAGAACGGACTGCGGGTCGGGTTCCTGGAGAAGCAACCCCGGTTCGGATGGCACCGGGGCATGCTCATCGACGACGCCACGATGCAAGTGTCCTTCCTCAAGGACCTGGTGACGATGCGTGACCCCACCAGCGACTTCAGCTTCCTGTGCTACCTGCGCGACCGAGGCCGTCTCGTCGACTTCCTCAACCTGAAGACGCTCTTCCCGCTGCGCATCGAGTTCCACGACTACTTCGAGTGGGCGGCCGCCCGCGTCGCGCACCTCGTCGAGTACTCCGCCGAGGTCGTCTCCGTGCGCCCCGTCACCCGGGACGGGGAGATCCGCTACTTCGACGTCACCAGCCGCACACCCGGCGACCCGGACAGCCTGACCGTCCGCCGGACCCGCAGCATCTGCGTGGCCACCGGCCTGGAACCCCACCTCCCGCCCGGCGCCGACCTCTCCGAACGGGTCTGGCACAACAGCCAGTTGCTGCCCCGCGTCGACCAGGTCGTGCGCTCCGGACAGCCGGTGCGCCGCGCGGTCGTCCTCGGCGCCGGACAGAGCGCGGCGGAGGCCGTGGACTACCTCCACCGCAGCTTCCCCGAGGCCGAGATCTGCTCCGTCTTCGCCAAGTACGGCTACACGCCCGCCGACGACAGCCCCTTCGCCAACAAGATCTTCGACCCCGAGGCCGTCGACCTGTACTACGGCGCGCCCCGCGAGGTGAAGCAGTCGCTGTTCGACTACCACCGCAGCACCAACTACTCCGTCGTCGACATGGACCTGATCGAGTCCCTGTCCCGCTCCATGTACCAGGAGAAGGTCCAGGGCCGGGAACGGCTGCGGATGATGAACGTCTCCCGGCTGCGCGAGGTCGAGGCCGGCACCGAGGACGTCAAGGTGACCGTGGAGTTCCTGCCGACGGGGGAGCGCGAGGTCCTCTCCTCGGACCTCCTCGTCTACGCCACCGGTTACCGGCCCCAGGGCGTCGGCGACAACCTGGGCGAGATCGGCAAACTCTGCCTGCGCGACGACGAGGACGCCCTCATGGTCGGCCGCGACCACCGGGTCACCACCAACCCCAACGTCACCGCCGACATCTATCTGCAGGGCGGCACCGAACACACCCACGGCCTCACCTCCACCCTCCTGTCCACCACCGCCGTACGCGCCGGGGAGATCTGCGCCTCCCTCCTCGCCCGCCGCGCCACGGCCGTGGCGGCGAGTGGGTGATCGACCGCTGAGGTTCGCCCCCGGAGGGCCGGACGATCGGACTCCGGGGCGGGCCGGCATCGCGGGATGATGTTCTCCGTCGCGCCGGAACACGGCGCGACTCCGCACAGCGCCGGTGCACACGGGACGACCGGCTCCGTGACACACGCGACCGGGCCGTCCGAACTCCCCGGGCCTGAGCGGCCGACGCGGGGCGGACGCCGTGCCGCGTCCGCCCCTCGTCGTTGACGGCGGTCGACCCGGGCCCGCGTTACCGGTGGCCGGGGCGCGCGTCGACCGCGCCCCTCCGCCGTACGCCCTTCGCCAGCGCACCGCCCAGGCAACCGGTCACCAGCCCCCACAGCACGGCGAGTCCGAGCGCGGACCACAGATGGGGCCGCAGGTACAGCTCCCCGCCCAGGTCGCCGCCGAGGTCGCCGATGCCGAGGACCGACAGTCCGTAGTGCGCGGAGATCCGGCCCACCAGGCAGATCGTCAGCACAGTGAGGGCGAGCGCGGCCGCCATGTGCACACCGTGCTGCCACAGCCGTACCCGGGCCGGGGAACGGGCCGCCATGACGAACGCGGCGACCGTCAGCAGCACCGCGTTCACGACCAGCAGCCACCACACCCGGCCGTCGTACTCGGCGACGGAGCCCAGGTTCAGGGTTGACACGTCGGGTCCGCGCACGACCTCGTCGAGGATCTTCGGCATCGGCAGCCCGAAAGGACCCTCGACCTGGCTGTCCCAGGTGGCGCCCAGGCCGATCGTGAGAACCAGCCACATCACGTTCGGCAGCCCCAGCAGGATCACCGCGGCCGTCTCGGCGGCGTGCCCACGGGTCAGTGCCACCACGACCGCGATGACCAGCCCGATGCCGACGTACGCCAGCAGCAGGCCCACCATCGCGTACGCGGCGGGCCGCACCGACTCCTGGAACCGCAGCAGCCTCGCCGGGAGCGGCGCGCCGCGCGACACCAGCAGCGCCAGGACGACCACACCGGCGAGCCACAGCAGACCGAAGAACACGGTCGGCGCCATGGCCGTCTCGAAGCCCACCTCGGCGGAGGTGCCGAAGAAGTCGCCCACGTCGCCGAGGGAGATGTCGAAGTCCTGGCGGGCCGCGAGCGCGAGGCCGATCAGCGCCGCGAGCCACAGGACGGCGATCCGGGCGGCCCAGCCCGCGAGTTCGCCCGCCCCCGCGACCGCCCGGTGCCGCAGCGGCCGCAGAAATCCGGCGGCGATCACCAGCGCGCCGACGAGGGTCACCGACAGCGGGACCACGGTGAGGCCCGCCCGCGTCTCGGCGAGGGGCCCGGCGTCGCCGGAGAGCTCGATGGTGCCGCCGACCGCCGTCACCACGGTGGCCGCGACGACCCGGGGGAACGCCCCGTCGGGGAGGTCCGCCGCACCCGCCGCCCAGAGCCCGAGGGACGCCGTCACGATCATCGCGACCAGCCCGGCCAGCACGGTCGCGAGGGCGTGGAGCCATCCGTGGCGGGCGGGTGCCCGCTCGGCTGACGTCTCCCGCCGGGGACGCAAGGTCTGGGGACTCACTCTTGCCACGCTAAGCACGGCCGAGGCACTCCGCGCGGCGAGCCCGCAGGCCCGGGGCGGCGGTGAGCCCGCAGGCCCGTGGGCCGACGACCCTCGGCTGCGGGCGTCCCCCGGCTTGCGGGGTGCCCGGGGCCAGAGCACACAATGGGCCTGTTGTGGATCAAAACGCCGTCATCGGCGTGAATCGCCGCAGAGTCCCTACGGCGGGAGAAGCCCCGTGAGTGCCGACCAACCCTCCTCCGGCCGCCCGACCGGCCCGCCCTCCGGCCCGCTGTCCGGACC
>NZ_JARGEE010000255.1:0-13156 GCF_033794485.1 Streptomyces sp. MB09-02B | reverse complement strand
TGCTGTGTCAAATTTGTTTAAGACACAGGGCACCGCGCCTTCCCGCCGGGCGCCGGGCCCCTGTGGATAGGGCCCGGCGCCCGGCGGGTAGGCCGGCGGACCGAACCCCGCGGCCGAAGCGACGGGTCGGACCTGGTCCGTCCACGCCTTGCCGTCCCACCAGCGCTCGGTGGCGGGCGCGTCACTTTTCTGCCCGGGGTCGGGGTACCAGCCGGGAGGAGTCACCTGCGTCATGGGGCAACCGTATGAGGCCGGAGTGAAAACCGGATGAGAGGGGCGGATATTCGCGCCCGCCGTGGTGGTGGCGGGGGTGTGCGGCGACCCGGCGGGCCGGCTCAGTCCGTCTCGATGACGAGCCGCATCGGCTGCCGAGGAGCGCGGGACGGAGCCGAGTGCCCCGGCGGCGACCCGTGTCCGAACTCGCTGATCCGCTCCGGGAGGGGAAGCCCCCGGCGGCCCGGTGTCACCGATCCCAGCACACTGGGGTGGCGGGCGCCCGTGCTCGACGGCGCGGTGCCCGGCAGCCCGTGGACGGTCAGGAACCCCAGCACGGCGAAGGCGTACGCCTCCTTCGCGTCCGCCGGGAGCCCCCACTCGTCCGACACCCGCAGCGGTACGTCCGCCAACTCGACGTCCAGCATCCGCATCAGCGTCGGATTGCGCGTGCCGCCTCCGGACACGACCACCTCCGTGGCCCGTACCGCGCGGGTGGCGTCGGCCACCGTCCGGGCGCTCAGCCGCGTGAGGGTGGCCACGACGTCTGCCTGGGACAGCTCGGCGAACTCGGCCAGGACGGTGGCCAGCAGTGCCTGCCGGAAGATGGCGTCCAGGCTGCTCTGGAGATAGGAGGGCAGCACGACCAGGAAGGTGTGACCGGCCGCCGCCCAGCCCATGACGCGCCCGGCGCCGAGCGCGATGGCCCGGGCGGTCTCGCGGACCGGAGGTCGCACCGGTGCCGTTCCGCCTTCGTTCTCCCGCCGGAAGGCCGGCGTCTCGTCCAGTCGCAACCGCAGCCACAGCGCGCCGATGCCGAGCGGCAGGGTCGACAGGAACGGCAGCCGCCACCCCCAGGACTCCAGCTCCCCGGGGGAGAGGACCGTGGCCGGCAGTGCCGCGATGCCCGCCCCGCCGAGCAGCCCCAGCGCCACCGTGAACGACTGCCACGCCCCGTACAGTCCCCTCCTGCCCGGCGGCGCGAACTCCGTCATCACCGACACCGCACCTCCGAACTCCCCTCCCGCCGACAGCCCTTGGATCACCCGGAGCAGCGTGAGCAGCCAGGGCGCGGCGGCGTTGATGGTGTCGTACGTGGGGAGCGCGCCGATCAGCGTCGTCGCGACCGTCATCAGGACGATCACCACCAGCACCAGCACCAGCACCAGCACCAGCACCAGCACCAGCACCAGCACCAGCACCAGCACCAGCACCAGCACCAGCACCAGCACCAGCACCAGCACCGGGCGGCGGCCGACGCGGTCACCGAGCCTGCCGAACAGGGCGGCGCCCACCGGCCGGAAGAAGAACGCCAGCGCGAACGACGCGTACGTCCGCACGAGCCCCTCGGCCTCGCCGCCGCCCTCCGGTGTGAAGAAGCGGGCGGCGATGATCGTCGCGAAGTACCCGTACACGCCGAACTCGTACCACTCGATGACCCCACGGCCCCCGCGAACAGGGCCCTGCGGGGCCGCCCGGCCCCGACGGAACGGGGTCCCCGGCCGGGGTGGGGTGCGGTCATGCCGTCTCCTTCGGGGATGGGAACGCCCACCACCGCAGAACCGGAAAATCGGGCTTCGATCACGGGAAGTTGACTGGCCATCACGTCCAACGCGCCAGGTGGGCGCGTGGATGCGTCGCCCACGGACCGCGCGGTGTCACCCGACACGGCCATAGGTGCCCGGACCGGCCTCCACTTCGGCAGCCAGGGGGCTACGCTCAATGACCTGTACGTCCTTCGGGCGACGCTGGGGAGGTAACGGGATGACGGAGGGCCGGCCCGACGAGGCCGCCTCGGCTTCCCTGTGGGAGCGCGACGCGGAAATCGCCGCCATCGCACGGGCGATCGACGAACTCCGTGTCGACAAGGCATCCCCGGGCAGTGTGCTGGTGTTCAGCGGTGAGGCGGGCATCGGCAAGACCGCCCTCCTGGCCGAGGCCCGCCGGATCGCCGAGGAGCGAGGCTGCACGGCGTGGTACGCACGCGGCGGCGAGACCGTCACGTCCGTCCCCTTCAACGTCGTACGGCAGTTGCTGCAGCCCGCGTTGATCGGCCTGTTGGAGGAGGAGATCCGCGAGTACCTGGGTGACTGGTACGACATCGCCGGACCCGCTCTGGGGCTCACGGAGCCGGGCGCGGGGACCGCCGACCCGGAGGCCGTGTGCGACGGACTGGTGGCCGCGGTGAACCGGCTCTCACGGCGTACCTGGCCCCTCGTGCTGCTCATCGACGACGCGCACTGGATCGACCAGGAGACCCTCCACTGGTTGTCCGCGGTCGTCGATCGTCTGACGGAGATGTGCGTCCTTGTCGTGGTGGCCCGTCGTCCCGGTGAGGCGACCGGGGAAGGCGCCCGCCATCTCGCGCGGATCGCCTCGAAGGCCCGTCCCATCGCGCCGCTCAGCTCGCTCACCCCCGCGGCCACCGCCGGACTCACCCGTGCCACGGTCGGTGGGCACGCCGACGACCCGTTCTGTCGCGAGGTCTGGGCAGTCACCGGCGGCAACCCGTACGAGACCGTCGAACTGCTCGCGAAGGTGCAGGACAGTTCCCTCGAACCGGTCGAGGGCTCCGCCGCCGAACTGCGCGCTCTGAACCACTCGGCACGCGGCCGGGGCCTCGTCGCCCGGCTGGAGAGCCTGGGTGTCGACGCCACCCGCTTCGCCTGGGCCGCGGCCATCCTGCACACCGGTATCTCCGTGGACATCGTCGCTCGGCTCGCCTCTCTGAGCAGGGAGACGGCGGCCGAGTGCGCCGACCTGCTGACCGAGGCACGCATTCTCACCGAACCGAGTCCGGTCAACAGCCGGGCGGAGGACGGCGATCTGGAGTTCGTGCACCCCCTGATCGCCACCGCGGTGTACAAATCGATCCCGCCCGGCATCCGCACCGCGTTCCACGGTGTGGCCGCGACGGTCGTGAGCGAGTCCGGCCGTGGAGCCGCCGCGGCTTCGCGCCACCTCGTCGAGGTGCACGCCGACGGCGACCCCGAGCTGGTCGAGCAGTTGCGCGCCGCCGCGCGCGAGCACCTCGCCGTGGGCGCCCCGGACGCGGCCCGCCGTTGTCTGGAGCGTGCGTTGAGGGAGCCGCCGGAGCCGGAGGTCCGTGCCCGCGTGCTGTACGAGCTGGGCTGTGCCACTCTGCTCACTTCGCCCGCCACCACCGTCGAGTACCTCCGCTCGGCGCTCGCCGAACCGGGTCTCGACGAGGGCGAGCGCGTGGACGCGGTCTTCCGTCTGTCCCAGGCGCTCCTCCACAACGACCAGTTGGATGAGGCCGTCCGTACGGTCGACGCCGAGGCCGCCCGTCTGGAACCGGGGCCGGCCCGGATGCGGCTGCAGGCCGCGCACTACATGTGGGAGGTCATCCACGCCGACGTGGAACTCTCACCCACCCACTCCCAGGAGCTGTCGGCCCTCGCGGCGACCTGCACGGGGAAGGACAACTCCGAGCGCGCCCTGCTCATCCTGCGTGGCTTCGAGGCGGTGGTACGGGGTGAGAACGCCGAAGAGGTCGTCGAGTTCTGCGACCGAGCACTCGTCAACGGCCGACTGGCGCCGGGTCTCGGCTGGACCGACAGCGAGTGGGACATCGAACTCCCCCTGATGCTGGCCATCGCGTACGCCTACGCGGACCGGCTCGACAGGGCGGAAAGCCTCTACACCGAGGCCCTGCGCACCTACGAGACCGCCGGGTGGAGCGGTGGTCATCTCGCTCTGGCCCACGCCTACGTCGGGCACGGTCACCGCATGCGGGGCCGCCTCAAGCAAGCGGAGGAGTCGCTGCGCAAGTCGCTGGCCTTCGCCGAGCGGGTCGGCCGCGGGCTGCCCCTGCACTGGTCGTCGACCTGCAACCTCGTCGATACGCTGCTCGCCCGCGGCCATGTGGGGGAGGCCTGGGACGTCGCGGAGGAACACGGCTTCGCGCCGCCGTATCCGTCCACCGTGGTGCTGCCCGACCCCCGTTCCGTACGGGGGCGGCTGCTGCTCGCCGTCGGCCGCACCAAGGACGGCATCAACGAGTTGGAGGCCGCGGAGAAGGCGGCCGCCTCCCGCGGGCATCACAACACGGTCATCGCCCCCTGGGGTGCGGACCTCGCCCGTGCCCTCGCCACCGAGGACCCGCGCCGCGCCGCGGAGCTCGCCCTGAACGTCCGCCGGCGTGCCGAGCGCCTCGGTACGGACACCGCCATCGGTGAGGCCCTTCGCGTGGAGGCCTACCTCGCCACCGGCAAACAGGCCGCCTCCCTGTACGCCAAGGCGGTCACCTACCTCGCGGCATCGCCCTCCGCCTATGAGCACGCGGCGGCTCGTGTGGACTACGGCATCGCGATCCGTTCGGCCTCGGAACTCAACCGGGGTCTGACCCTGGCCGAGTCCTGTGGCGCGGACGGACTGGTCAGGCGGGCGAGGGAGGCACTGGACCGGCTCGGGTAGCTCAGGCCTGCCCCTCCTCCTCCGCCAACACCCGCTGCGCCGCCGCGAACGCCGAGTTCGCTGCCGGGACGCCGCAGTAGACCGCCGATTGGAGGAGGACGGCGGCGATGTCCTCCGGGGTGAGGCCGTTGCGGCGGGCGGCGCGGATGTGCATGGACAGTTCGTCGTAGTGGCCGTGGGCGATCAGCGCGGTCAGTGTGATCATGCTGCGTTCGCGGCGGGACAGTGTCGGATCGGTCCAGATCTCGCCCCACGCGTAGCGGGAGATGAAGTCCTGGAACCGTGCCGTGAAGGGTGTCTGCCGGGACTGGGCGCGGTCCACGTGCGCATCGCCGAGCACCTGGCGCCGTACCTCCATCCCGCGCTTCGGGTATCCGTCGAAGTGCCCGCGCAGTGCCGCCAGTACGGCCTCCGGCCGCTCCGCGGGGGCGAGGTGCGACGCCCCCGGGATCTCGGTGAGCGTCGCCCCGGGCACCGCGTCCGCGATCTCCCGCAGATGCGCGGGCGGCGTCGCCGGGTCCTCGCGGCCGGCGACGAGGAGCGTGGGCACGGTGATCCCGGGCAGCTCCGCGCGGATGTCGAACGCGGCGAGCGCGTCGCAGCAGGCGGCGTACGCCTCCGGGTCGGCCCGGCGGTGGTCGTCCACCAGCTCCGGCACGGTGAAACCGGGCGTGAACCACCGCGCGTCGGCCGTCTCCGCGAGCCCGGCCAGCCCTTCCCGCCCCTCCCGGCGCACCAGCTCCGCCCGCTCCCGCCACGGCTTGGCGCCGTTGAAGTGGGCCGAGGAACAGATCACGGCCAGGGAGGAGACCCGCTCCGGGTGGTGCGCGGCCAGCCACAGCCCGACCGCGCCGCCCAGCGACACCCCTGCGTACGCGAACCGCTCCACGCCCAGCGCGTCCGCCAGGCGCAGCACCAGGGCGCCCAGGTCAGCCACCGTCGCGCCCGGCCCGATCAGCCCGGCGGAGGAGTCGCCGTGCCCCGGCAGGTCCCAGCGCACCACCCGGTGTGTGATCGACAGCTCTGGCGCCACCTTGTCCCACAGTCGGATGGAGGTACCGAGGGAGGGGCCGAGCAGCAGCGGGGAAGCGGAAGTCGGGCCCTCCGCACGGTGGTTGAGCAGCTTGTCGGTCAACGTCGCTCCAGGGAACGGTCGGTGAGGGCTCCGGCGGAGCCGGTGTAGCGGGTGGGATCCGTGAGGTCCGCGAGGTCGAGGTGCATCAACTCCGGTTCCTCGGCGAGCAGTTCAGCGAGCGGGCGCCCTTCGGTGTAGACGCGCTCGGCGGTCCGGGTCAGCAGTTCCTTGGCGCGGGCCCTGCCCAGCACCGGGGCCAGCTCGGCGGCCAGCCGCTCCGAGACGATCAACCCGTGGGTGAGGTCCAGGTGCCGGCGCATCACGTCGGTGTTCACCCGGAGCCCCCGCGTGAGCTCGACCGCGTCCCGAGCGGCACCGCCGACCAGCCGCAGCAGGTCGCGCAGCGGCTCCCACTCCGCGTGCCAAGCCCCGGCGGGCCGTTCGTCCTCGGCCGACAGCGCCCCGTACAGCGTCGCCGCCAGGTGGGGTGCCCGCCGGGCCGCCGCCGCGATCAGCGTCGACCGTACCGGGTTCGCCTTGTGCGGCATCGCCGACGAACCGCCCCCACTGCCCTCGGCGACCTCCGCGATCTCGGTACGGGCCAGGGTGAGCACGTCCACCGCGATCTTCCCCAGGGCCCCGGCGGCGAACGCCAGCGCTCCGGCCAGGTCCGCGACCGGGGTGCGCAGGGTGTGCCAGGGCAACTCGGGCGCGTGGAGGCCGAGTTCACGCGCGTAGGCGGCGCTCAGGGCAGGGGTGTCCGTCGCTCCGAAGACGGTGAACGCCGCCAAGGTGCCCGCCGCGCCCCCGAGTTGGGCCGGCAGCGACGCCCGTACGACGGCCAGCCGGTCCCGGGCGTCCAGCAGCAGGGAGCGCCAGCCGGCGGCCTTCAGGCCGAAGGTCGTCGGCACGGCGTGCTGCGTGAGGGTACGGCCCGGCATCGCCGTGTCCCGGTGCGCGGCGGCGAGCGCGGCGAGCGCGGCCTCCGTACGGCCGAGGTCGGCCAGGACCAGGTCGAGGGTGCGTGCGGCGACCAGCATCGTCGCCGTGTCCAGGATGTCCTGGCTGGTGGCGCCCCGGTGGACGTACGGACCGTACTCAGGGCCGACCGCCTCGGTGAGGTCCGCCACCAGCGGGATCACCGGGTTGCCGCCGCCGCGCGCGCGTTCCGCGAGGGACCGCACGTCCAGGGTCGTGGCGTCCGCCGCCGAGGTCACCGCGGGCCCGGCCGCGGCGGGGACGAGCCCCAGCGCGGCCTGGGCGCGGGTCAGCGCGGCCTCGGCGTCGAGCAGCGCCCGCAGATAGGCGGTGTCGTTCGTCGCGGCCGCGGCCGGGGAACCGGTCCACCCGGGGGCGAGCAGACCGGTGTCGGCGTCAGCAGAAGTCACTGGAACTCCAGGAAGACCGTTTCGCCTTCGCCCTGAAGGCGGATGTCGAAACGGTAGGTGCCGTTGCCCTGGTCCTCGGCGATCAGCGTGCCCCGGCGCGCCTCGTCCACCTGGGAGAGCAGCGGGTCGGCGGCCAGCGCGGCGTCGTCGCCCGGCAGGTAGATCCGGGTGAACAGGTGGACCAGCAGGCCCCGCGCGAAGACGCACACGCTGAGGTAGGGCGCGTTCCGCCCGCGGGCGCCCGGCCGCAGCGTGCGCGCGGTCCAGTGACCGCTCGCGTCGGTCTGGATGCGGCCCCAGCCCGTGAACTCCACGCCGTTGCGGCCCAGGAAGCCACCGCTCGCGGGGTCGCGGAGCATGGAGCCGTCGACCCGGGAGACGTTGCCGTCCGGGTCGGGACCCCACAGCTCCAGGAAGGCGTCCGGCAGCGGGTTGCCCTCGCCGTCCCGGATGTAGCCCTGGAGGGCGATGGTGTCGGGGTGGCCGAGGGGAGCGATGTCGCCGCCGCCGGGGAAGGGCAGGGCGTGGCCGTAGAAGGGGCCGACCGTGTGCGACGGGGTGGGGAGGACCGTCTCGGGGCGACTGGTGTCGATCTTTGTCATGGCAGGTCAGCGCCCTTCTTCGATCCAGGTGGCCTTCGGGCCGTCGAGCACGATGTCCCAGACGTAGCCCATCGAGAACTCCGGCACGGAAAGGCTGTGGTCGTACGTCGCCACCAGCCGCTGCCGGGCGGCGGCGTCCGTCACCGACTGGATGATCGGGTCGTACGGGAAGAGCGGGTCGCTCGGGAAGTACATCTGCGTCACGAGCCGCTGGGTGAACGCCGAGCCGAAGAGCGAGAAGTGGATGTGGGCCGGGCGCCAGGCGTTGACGTGCTGGCGCCACGGGTACGGGCCCGGTTGGATCGTCGTGAAGTGGTACCGGCCGTCGCCGTCGGTCAGCGTGCGGCCCACGCCCGTGAAGTTCGGGTCCAGGGGCGCGTCGTGCTGTTCGCGCTGGTGGGCGTAGCGGCCGGCCGAGTTGGACTGCCAGATCTCGACCAGTTGGCCGCGCAGCGGGCGTCCGTCGCGGTCGAGGAGCCGCCCGGAGACTGTGATCCGCTCACCGATGGGCTCGCCGTCGTGCTGCCGGGTCAGGTCGTTGTCGATCTCGGTGATGTCCCGCTCCCCGAAGGCGGGGGAGAACAGCTCCACCAGCTCAGGGTCCTTGGTGACGTCGATGGAGACAGGCGGCTGCTTGGGGTGCCGCAGCACCGAGGACCGGTACGGCGCGTAGTCCCGGCGGGGCTGGTGCTCGACGGGCGCGCCGTCGGCGAGCCGCTTCTCGTAGGCGGCGTGTTCGGCCGCGATCTCCCGATCGATGTCCGCTTGGGTGAGAGTCATGGAGGTTCCTGAGGTCTTGTCGGTCTCGTCGAAGTCGGGGGCCGGATCGCGCCCCGTCAGGGGCGCGGGGAACTGCGCGACCAGCCACGTACGGCCCGCAGTCCTCGAACGGCGCTACAGCGGAGCGTCAACGCTCCAGGACCAGGGCGAGCCCCTGCCCGACCCCGATGCACAGCGTGGCGACGCCGACGCCCGAGCCCCTGCGCGCCAGCTGGTGCGCGACCGTTCCGGCCAGCCGCGCACCCGACGCGCCCAGCGGGTGGCCGAGGGCGATCGCGCCGCCCTGCGGGTTGAGGATCGCCGGATCGAACTCGGGCCACTCGGCGACACAGCCGAGCACCTGCGCGGCGAACGCCTCGTTCAGCTCCAGGACCGACAGATCACCGAATCCCCTGCCCGCCTTCGCCAGCGCACGCGTCACCGCCTCGACGGGCGCCAGCCCGAAGTAGTGCGGGTCGATCGCGGAGACCCCGGACGCCGAGACCCGGGCGAGCGGCTCGCGACCGGTGGCCGCCAGCCCCTCCTCGTCCACCAGCAGCAGCGCGGCGGCCCCGTCGTTGAGCGGCGAGGCGTTGCCCGCGGTGACCGTGCCCCCGTCCGGCCGGAACGACGGCTTCAGCTTGGCCATGGCGGCCAGGGACGCGTCGGCGCGTACGCACTCGTCGGCGCCGAAGACGACCGGCTCGCCCTTGCGCTGCGGGATGGGGACGGGCGCTAGCTCCCCGTCGAACAGCCCCTCGGCCTGCGCCTCGGCCGCCTTCCGGTGGGAGGAGAGGGCGAACTCGTCCTGCTGCTCCCGGCTGATCTTGTGCTTGTCGGCGATGAGTTCGGCCGACTCGCCCAGCGGGATCGTCCACTGCGGATCCATCTTCGGGTTGACCATGCGCCAGCCCAGCGTGGTCGAGTACAGCTCGGTGGACCCGGCGGGGAAGGGCCGGTCGTTCTTCGGCAGGACGTACGGGGCGCGGGTCATGGACTCGACACCGCCGGCGACGGCGATCGGCGCGTCGCCCAGCGCGATGGCGCGGGCCGCCTGGAGCACGGCCTCCAGGCCCGAGGCGCACAGCCGGTTGACGGTCACACCCGGAACGGAGGTGGGCAGCCCGGCCAGCAGTGCGGCCATGCGGCCTACGTTGCGGTTCTCCTCGCCGGCGCCGTTGGCGTTGCCGAAGTACACGTCCTCGATCCGCGCCGGGTCCAGGTCAGGTGTACGGGCGAGCAGTTCACGGACGGCGTGCGCGGCGAGGTCGTCGGGACGCACACCCGCCAGAGCGCCGTTGTAGCGGCCGATCGGGGTACGGACCGCGTCGACGACGTAGACGTCCTTGAGGCCGCCGCGCGAACCGTTGCTGGGGCCGTTGCTCATGTCTGGCTCTCCTCGGGGATGCGCACCTTGGCTGCGGTCTTGGCGACGATCTCCTCGACGGTGACACCGGGGGCGGTCTCCACGAGCACCAGGCCCTCCCGCGTCACGTCGAGCACGCCCAGGTCGGTGATGATCCGGTCCACGCACGCCTTGCCGGTCAGCGGCAGCGCGCACTCCTCCAGGATCTTCGCCGAGCCGTCCTTGGCGGTGTGGGTCATGACGACGATGACCGTACGCGCGCCGTGGACGAGGTCCATGGCACCGCCGATCCCGGTGATCATCTTGCCGGGGATGGCCCAGTTGGCGAGGTCGCCTCGGGCGGAGACCTGCATCGCGCCGAGGACGGCGACGTCGATGTGGCCGCCGCGGATCATCGAGAAGGACAGCGCCGAGTCGAAGTAGGAGGCCCCCGGCAGGACGGTGACGGTCTCCTTGCCCGCGTTGATCAGATCGGGGTCGACCTGGTCCTCGGTCGGGTACGGGCCGGTGCCCAGGATGCCGTTCTCCGACTCCAGGATCACCTCGACGCCGTACGGGAGGTGGTTCGGGATCAGCGTCGGCAGGCCGATGCCGAGGTTCACGTACTGGCCGTCCTCGAGTTCGCGCGCGGCGCGGGCGGCCATCTGTTCGCGGGTCCAGGCCATCACTCGCTCACCGTTCCCTCTGCCGCGGCGGAGACCGTCCGCTTCTCGATCTTCTTGTCGGCCGCCTGCCCAGGGGTGAGGGTGATGACGCGCTGGACGAAGATGCCGGGCAGATGCACGGCGTCCGGGTCGATCTCGCCGGGCTCGACCAGCTCCTCGACCTCGGCGATCGTCACCTTGCCGGCCATCGCCGCGAGGGGGTTGAAGTTGCGTGCGGACTTGTTGAAGACCAGGTTGCCGTGGCGGTCGCCCTTGGCGGCCCGGACGAGCGCGTAGTCGGTGCGGATGCCGCGTTCGAGCACGTACTCGACGCCGTCGAACTCGCGGACCTCCTTGGGCGGCGAGGCCAGCGAGACGCCGCCGCTGCCGTCGTAGCGCCAGGGGAGACCGCCCTCCGCGACCTGCGTGCCGACGCCGGCCGGGGTGTAGAACGCCGGGATGCCGGCGCCGCCCGCGCGCAGCCGCTCGGCGAGCGTGCCCTGCGGGATCATCTCGACCTCCAGTTCACCGGCGAGGTACTGGCGCGCGAACTCCTTGTTCGCCCCGATGTACGAGCCGGTCACCCGGACGATCCGCCCGGCCGCGAGCAGGACCGCGAGGCCGGACTCCATGGCCCCACAGTTGTTCGAGACGACTCCGAGACCCGAGACCCCGCGCTCGTGGAGCGCCTGGATCAGTACGTTCGGCACACCGCTCAGCCCGAATCCGCCGACGGCGAGGGTCGCGCCGTCCGGCACATCGGCCACTGCCTCCAGGGCTGTGGCGACCACCTTGTCCATCCGTGAGGCCCCATCTCGTCCGCGCACCCGGTGACCATTAATCAGGGCACTGAGCATTTCGGTGAAGTTTCCTTCACGCTGCCACTCGTCGGCTCCGTCGTCAAGACCTGCGAAAAGGGTGAGATCGCAGGGTTCGCGTTATGGACACACACCGAGGGGCGGTGGGTATCGTTCAGTGCACGGACGAATTGCCGAGCCGAGGAGCGCACATGGCCGCGGTGGACCTCTCCACCCACCCCGGGCACCTGGCCCGACGGCTGCAGCAGGCCCACTACCTGCTGTGGAACGTGATGGTCTCCGAGGAGATCACCTCGCCGCAGTTCGCGGTCCTCAACACTCTCGTCGCCGAACCGGGACTCGACCAGCGCACGGTGGGGGAGCGGGTCGGGCTCGACCGGTCCACGATGTCCGAGGTCATCAGCCGGCTCGGGCGCAGGGGGCTCCTCGACAAGGTGCGCGACCCGCAGGACGGGCGACGGTTCCAGCTGCGGCTCACGGACGACGGCCTGCGGACGCACCGCAGGCTCACGGTGCGGACGGCGCGGATGAACCAGGTGTTCCTGGCCCCGTTGTCGGCGGAGGAGCAGGGCCTGTTCTTCGAGCTGATCCGGCGGGTGGCCGACGCGGCGGAGGAACTGCGCAGCCCGGCTGAGGCGCTCCGCTAGGGGGTGTTCCGAAAGTCCTGTGCCGTGGGTGCTGTGCGGGACTTTCGAAGCACCCCCTGGCTCGGCCGGGCACGCCGCTACGAGCGGTCGGCGGCGTACACCACCCATACCTGGCCCTCGGCGAAGTTCATCGGCTCGCCGTCCGTCGTCGTGAAGTCCGTGCCGTCGGCCGCGGTCTTCCGCTCCCAGCCGGCGTCGAAGACCCTGCCATCCCGCAGGACCTCCGCGCGGCCCGAGCCGACCGTCTGCGTGTACGGGGTGTTGTTGCCGAGGAAGTCGCGGAACTGTGATGCGCGGACGGTCACGTACTGGACGACCACCGTTGCCGGGGCGACGCGGACGTCGTCGGTGGTCACCGTCGCTCTGCCGTCCATCGCGACCTGCCAGCTGCGGCTGTCGTCGGACCACGTGAAGGTGAAGCGGGCCGCCGGATAGCGGACGGTGCGGGAGTCCTCGGGGGTGCCGCCCGAAGGCGCGGGGCCGTAGCGGAAGCCGGTGGTGAGGGCGTCGGCGCCCGGCGGGGAATCGATCAGTTTCCCGGGGCGCACGTACAGGTTGTGCGGGGCGGGCTTCTCGTCGCCCCGGAAGTAGGCGGCGTCGGCGTCCCCGGGGGTCTTCGCGTGCAGGGGCGCCCTGTCGATCAGCGGCAGGAGCTTGCTCTGCGCACCCGAGAAGGCCAGGGTCGGCTCGTCGAACTGGCGCAGTAGCTCCAGGTCGGTTTCGCGGGCGCTGCGCACCGGTCCGACCGCCTCCGGGAACCGGGTGGCGTACACGGCCATCAGCCGGCTGAGGCCGCCCTCGACCTGCTCGGCGTAGACGATGTCCGCGGCGTCGAGGCCGGTCTGGGGGCGGGCTGCGGAGACGTTGTCGATCTTCACGGCGAGCACGGATCCGGTCGGCGGAGCGCTGGTCCGCTCGTCCCGGCGACCGTCGCCCTGCCCCCGTTCGTCGTCGCTGTCCGTACCGGTCGAGGTGCAGCCCGCCAGCAGAGTGCCCGCGACCACGGCGGCGAGCAGTGCCCCTGTCGCCGCTCTGCGGCGGGCCCGCCGCAGAGCGGCGACAGGGGCACTGTTTTCTCTTAAACACATCCCCGACCCCACGAGACAGGCAAAAAACTTTGTTTCCCCTTTTCTGTTGAAAAAAAAAAAAAGAAGCGAAAAAACATGAGCATACTAGATAGGACAAAGAAAAGAAAGACTAAAAAGCA
>NZ_JARGEE010000254.1:0-13227 GCF_033794485.1 Streptomyces sp. MB09-02B | reverse complement strand
GCCCCAGCCCCAGCCCCACCTCCACCCCCGGCACCACGGCCGGCACGCGCTGGGTGGCGCACCGCGAGGAGGCCATGGACGCCGTCCTCTCCCTCCCCGGCGCCTACGAACGGCTCCGCGCGGAGGGTGGCGACGACGACGCGCGACCCCGTACGGTCACCTACGCGGGCGAGAAGGTCGTCCGGGTGCGGCTGACGCAGTGGGACGAGGCGCCCGCCTCACCCATGCAACAGGCCAAGGACTCCACGGACATCGTGGCGGGCGACGTGAAGTCGACCGCCCAGTACACCGCCACGAGCTTCCACGACCAGGAGGCGGTGCTCGCCGACACCACCCACCACCTGGACGGCACGCCCACCCGGGTCCTCGAACTGATCGTCCGCACCGACGACGACCGGATGTACGAACTGCGCGTGGACATGCCGAAGGGCACAGCGGACGAGAAGAAGGGGACGGCCGTCTTCAAGGGCGCGCGGGAACGGCTGGAGATCGGACCGTAGGCCGCCGCCGCCGGGCCGTACGTGACCCACGCCGCATTCGCGGCCGCACGGCACCGCCCGCCGCCCTGATCAGCGACTTCGTTGCCAGCGATCACTGGCACGGTGTGTGCGCCCGGTGAAACCCTGTTACCGCCGGGTACCCAAAGTTGTCCGGTCCGGAATACCCTGCGCGTCATGACGGACTCGCAGGCCCCCGAAAAGACCGGCACGACCACCACGGGCACGACCGGCACGGCACGGACGACCGGCACCAACCCCCTCGCGGCAGCCCCGCAGGGCGCCCGTACCGCCGCCGACGTGGTCACCCCCGAACTGGTCGCCCAGCTCACCAAGGGCGTGGTCGGCTCCGGCCGGACCGCCAACCACACGCCGTTCACCGGTGAGAAGCTCGCCGACCTGCCGGAGTCCACCCCCGAGGACGTGGAGCAGGCGTACGCGACGGCCCGCGCCGCCCAGGCCGTCTGGGCCCAGCGGCCCGTGCGGGAGCGCGCCGCCGTCCTGCTCCGCTTCCACGACCTGGTCCTCGAACGCCAGGCCGAGGTCCTCGACCTCATCCAGCTGGAGACCGGAAAGGCCCGCCTCCACGCCCACGAGGAGGTCCAGGCCGTCGCGGTCGCCGCCCGTCACTACGGCCGCAAGGCCCCCTTCTACCTCAAGCCGAAGCGGCACACCGGCGCCGTACCGACCCTCACCAGGGTCACCGAACTGCGCCACCCGCGCGGGGTGATCGGCCAGATCGCCCCCTGGAACTACCCGCTCGAACTCTCCGTAGGCGACGCCATCCCCGCCTTCGTCGCGGGCAACGCCGTCGTGATGAAGCCCGACACGGAGACCTGCCTGACCGCCCTGTGGGCCCGTGACCTGCTCATCGAGGCCGGCCTGCCCGCAGACGTCTTCCAGGTCGTCCTCGGCGAGGGCCCCGTCATCGGCCCCGAGGTCGTCAAGCACGCCGACTACGTCTCCTTCACCGGCTCCACCCGCACCGGACGCGAGGTCGCGCAGGGCGCCGCCGCCCGGCTCGTCGGCGTCTCCCTCGAACTCGGCGGCAAGAACGCGATGCTGGTCCTCGAGGACGCCGACATAGAGAAGGCGGCGGCGGGCGCCGTCCGCGCCTGCTTCTCCTCCGCCGGCCAACTCTGCATCTCCATCGAGCGGTTGTACGTCCACGAGTCCGTCGCCGACGCCTTCCTGGAACGCTTCGCCGCCCGCACCAAGGCCATGCGTCTAGGCAAGTCCCTCGCGTACGGCGCTGAGATGGGCTCCCTCGTCGGCGAACGCCAGCTGGAGACCGTCACCCGCCACGTCGACGAGGCCGTGGAGAAGGGCGCGAAGGTCCTCGCGGGCGGAGTGGCCCGCCCCGACATCGGCCCCTACTTCTACGAGCCGACCATCCTCGACGGCGTCACGGAACCCATGTCCGTCTGCACCGAGGAGACCTTCGGCCCGGTCGTCTCCATCTACCGCTTCACGGACGAGGACGAGGCCATCGCGGAGGCCAACTCCACCGCGTACGGCCTCAACGCCTCCGTCTGGACCAAGGACGGCCGCCGCGGCCGCGAGGTCGCCTCCCGCGTCCGCGCCGGCACGGTCAACGTCAACGAGGGCTACGCCTCCGCGTACGGCTCCGTCCAGTCCCCGATGGGCGGCATGAAGGACTCCGGCCTCGGCCGCCGCCACGGCTCCGAGGGCATCCTCAAGTACACGGAGGCCCAGACGGTCGCCCACCAGCGCCTGCTGCCCATGGCCCCCTCGCTGGGCATGGACGACGAGAAGTACGCCCAGTTCATGAGCCGCAGTCTGAGGGCGATGAAGGCACTGAGGCTCCGCTAGGTCTTCGGGCCCGCCCACCGTTCTCAACGAGGAGAGCACGTGTCGTACGACTACGACGTCATCGTCGTCGGATCCGGTTTCGGCGGTTCGGTCACCGCCCTGCGCCTGACCGAGAAGGGCTACAAGGTCGGCGTGCTCGAAGCGGGCCGCCGTTTCACGCGCGACTCGCTCCCCAAGAACTCCTGGGACCTGAAGAACTACCTGTGGGCCCCCGCCCTCGGGCTCTACGGCATCCAGCGCATCCACCTCCTCGGCAACGTCATGGTGCTGGCCGGAGCCGGCGTGGGCGGCGGCTCCCTCAACTACGCCAACACCCTCTACGTCCCGCCGAAACCGTTCTTCGAGGACCCGCAGTGGAAGGACATCACCGACTGGCAGGAGGAGCTGACGCCGTACTACGACCAGGCCCGCCGCATGCTGGGCGTACGGCTCAACCCGACGATGACCCCGTCGGACGTGCACCTGAAGGCCGCCGCCGAGCGGATGGGCGTCGGCGACAGCTTCCACCTCGCCCCGGTCGGCGTCTTCTTCGGTGACGGCGAGGACGCCGACGGTAAGGCGAAGGCCGCCCCCGGCGACCAGGCGGCGGACCCCTACTTCGGCGGTGCTGGCCCCGCCCGCACGGCCTGCACCGAGTGCGGCGAGTGCATGACCGGCTGCCGCCACGGCGCCAAGAACACCCTCAACGAGAACTACCTGCACCTCGCCGAGAAGGCGGGCGCGGTCGTCCACCCGATGACCACGGTCGTGGCCGTGACGGAGGACTCGCAGGGCGGCTACGCCGTGACGACCCTCCCGACCGACAACCGGAGGAAGGGCGCGGGCCGGGTGTTCAGGGCCCACCGCGTCGTCCTCGCGGCCGGCACCTACGGCACCCAGACCCTCCTGCACCGGATGAAGGCGGGCGGCCAACTCCCGCACCTCTCCGACCGCCTGGGCATGCTGACCCGCACCAACTCCGAAGCGCTGGTCGGCGCCCAGACCGACGACCGCCGCTACCGCAAGGCGCACGGCGCGCCCGAGGTCGACTTCACCCGGGGCGTGGCGATCACCTCCTCCATCCACCCCGACGAGAACACCCACATCGAGCCCGTCCGCTACGGCAGGGGCTCCAACGCGATGGGCGGCCTGTCGATCCTCCAGGTCCCGTACGCGGGCGCCACCGCGTCGGGCGCCACCCGTGTCCTCGGCTGGCTGGGATACGCGGTCAAACACCCCTTGCTGGTGGCCCGTTCGCTCTCCAACCGCCGCTGGTCGGAACGGACCATCATCGGCCTGGTGATGCAGTCCCTGGACAACTCCCTGTCGACCCACCTGAAGCCGAAGGGCCTGGGCAAAGGCCTGTTGACGGCACGTCAGGGTCACGGCGCGCCCAACCCCAAGCAGATCGAGGCCGCTTCACGGGCCGCCTCCACCATCGCCGCCGAGATCAACGGCTTCGCCGGCAGCAACGTGGGCGAGCTGATGGGCACCCCGCTCACCGCGCACTTCCTCGGCGGCTGCCCCATCGGCGCCACCGCGGAGGACGGTGTGATCGACCCGTACCACCGCCTCTACGGCCACCCCGGCATCTCCGTCGTCGACGGCGCCGCCGTCTCCGCGAACCTGGGCGTCAACCCGTCCCTGACGATCACGGCGCAGGCCGAGCGGGCGATGTCGTACTGGCCCAACAAGGGTGAGCCGGACCAGCGCCCGGCCCCCGGCGAGGTCTACGAGCGCCTCACTCCCGTGCAGCCCCTGCACCCGGCGGTCCCGGCGGACGCCTTCGGCGCGCTCCGGCTGCCGCTGATGGCGGTACCGACGGTGCCGCCGAAGACGTACGCACTGGACGAAGTAGTCACGGACGAGTAGCCGTAGCCGTAGTCGCTCGCGGACGAGTAGTCGCGGTGGCAGAAAGATGTACGGAGAAGGACCCGCACCCCCCTCCGAGCGCGGGTTCTTCTCTCGTGTGCCAGGTGTGACTGGTGAGTGCTGTGAAGGGTTGCCCTCGCGATAACAGATTTCTCGTGTGACGTGAGCCACACAAGAAGCCCGCCGGAACGGCACAACCGATTGATGGACCTCGCTGTCACATACATGTTCGACGGGGCCTGTGGGGCCCCTGTGAGGCATGAAACGAAAGTCGTGAGGGTGGGGGACATGAAGTCGACGATGTCGCGGATGGCGGTGGCCGTCTCGGTCGTGGCCACGCTGGGATTGACCGCGGCGTGTGGCGGTGGCGGCGACGAGGACAAGGCGGAGAAGAAGCCGTCGGCGGCCGGCAGCGCCTCGTCCGCCGAGGACGCGAAGAGCGGGGAGGACGGCGCCGGGAAGGCCGCGCTGACCGAGGCGCAGCTGAAGGAGGCGGCTCTCGCGAAGGGGGACGTGAAGGGCTACACGATCTCCGACATGCCGGCGGACCAGATGCCCGCCGTGCCTGTTCCCGCGAAGCCCGCCGCCTGCCAGCCCCTCGCGAACATGTTCTACTTCACCTCCGACCCGCAGGCGACGGACCGCGCCGGGCGCCGGGTCACCGCGGTGGACGAGGTCTCCGCCACTGTCATCGCCCTCGCTCTCGCCGCACACGAGCAGAGCGACGCCGAGAAGGTGATGGCCGACCTCCGCAAGGCGACGGAGAGCTGCGACGGATACGAGCAGGTCGGGAACAAGTACACCGACATCGAGACCCTCACCGCCCCGAAGCAGGGCGACGAGGCCGTCGCCTACAAGCTGAAGGGCGACATCGAGGGCGCGAAGATCCCGATGTCCTTCACGGTGGTGCGCAGCGGCTCGACGCTGATCACGTTCTCCTCGATGAACATGCTCGACGCGGACAAGACCGAGGTGCCGGCCGAGGTCCTGGACGCACAGGTCGCGAAGCTGGAGAAGGTCGCCGGCTGAGCGGTCCCGGCGTGACGAAGGGCCCCGCGGTCCGGCTCGGACACCGCAGGGCCCTTCTGTGTCAGCACTGACGGATCATGGTCTGCGGTCTGCGGTCTGCGGTCTGCGGTCTGCGGTCTGCGGTCTGCGGACTGCCGTCTGCGGCCCGTGGACCGGGGCCGGTCATCTGTTCCGCGATGTGTTCCGCGATCTGTTCCGCGTCGTGAAGGGGGGACGGGCTCCGTGTCCGTCACGCCCACCTCGGAACAGTTCCGCCGGTCGGCCCCGGGCGTCCCCGGAGCCGGCCGTTCTCTCGAGTGACCGGGCTGCTGTCCCCTGCCGTCCGGTCACAACCCTGGAGCGAGGTCCCACGGCGCACGGCACGATCCGGACGCCTCAACGCTCCAGCGGAGCCACGCGTGGTTCTTTCGGGCCCGCACCTGGCTGGCGCGGACACCGACACCAACGAAGCGCGTCGTACGCCGGTCACGCGCCGTACGGGTGAGAGGACAGGCGTACGTACGTGCGCCGCCGGTACGCGCCGGTCAGATGCGGCCCCGGCACAGCTCCAGCAGGGTCATGGCGAGGGCGGTGCCGGGCTTGCCGAGGGCGTCCCTGTAGTGGGCCAGGACCTCCATCTCCCGCGACAGGTTCACACGCCTGCCGCCGGACTCGATCCGTGCCTCCTGGATCACGGCGGAGACCGCCACGCGTTCCTGGATCAGGCCGATGATCCGGTCGTCCAGGGCGTCGATCCGTTCCCGGGCACCGGTGATCACACCGGCCGCCTCGGAGGTACGGGCGCCGGTCTTCTCGGTGGAGGTGATGGTCATCTCTGGGCTCCTCGTCGGAAGTCGAACGGACTCCCCGGAGCGGCAAGACCCGGAAAACGCCAGACGCCCCGGACCTTGTCGGCCCGGGGCGCCTGGGGAAGTGCTTGTCAGTTGCTCAAGCAGCACGACCATGGCAGCCGGTGGGCCCGGTGCCATAGGTAAAGACAAAGGTCGAGTGCGCAAGCATGAGCGCCAGTATGCCACGCCCCGCCATGCCCCCGGTCATCCGGCCCTCACCCCCGGGGCTTCCCCTCGTCCGACGTCTCCGCGCCCATCGAGGGGCGCGGGGAACTGCGCGACAAGCCACGACGGAGGCGCCAGTCGGCCACGAACCGACCGGGGCATCCGGCCCCCCACCGCAATTCAGGGCGCCGCCTCCCCTCGCCGCTCCTCCCGGGGGAAGGGAGGGCGCGGCGGTCCTGGGGCGGAGCCACCCGTGGGCCGACTTCACGAGCGCGCACCCCGGTAGACTCGGACCACACAGACCCCCGCCCAACCGCCGGAAGGCACCCCGTGTCATCAGCGAACCCCGCTGCCGCCGCTCCCGACACCGTTCTGGTCGTCGACTTCGGCGCCCAGTACGCCCAGCTCATCGCCCGACGGGTCCGCGAGGCCCGGGTCTACAGCGAGATCGTGCCGAGCACCATGCCGGTCGCGGAGATGCTCGCCAAGAATCCGGCGGCGATCATCCTCTCCGGCGGCCCCTCCTCGGTCTACGCCGAGGGCGCCCCCCGCCTCGACCGCGCGCTCTTCGAGGCCGGCGTCCCCGTCTTCGGCATGTGCTACGGCTTCCAGCTGATGGCCACCACCCTCGGCGGCATCGTCGACAACACCGGCGCCCGCGAGTACGGCCGCACCCCCCTGCACGTCTCCAAGTCCGGCAGCACCCTCTTCGAGGGCACCCCCGACGAGCAGTCCGTCTGGATGTCCCACGGCGACGCCTGCTCCGCCGCCCCCGAGGGCTTCACCGTCACGGCCTCCACCGACGTCGTCCCGGTCGCCGCCTTCGAGAACGACGAGAAGAAGCTGTACGGCGTCCAGTACCACCCGGAGGTCATGCACTCCACGCACGGCCAGCAGGTCCTGGAGCACTTCCTCTACCGGGGCGCGGGCATCACCCCGAGCTGGACCACCGGCAACGTCATCGAGGAGCAGGTCGAGGCCATCCGTGAGCTGGTCGGCGACAAGCGCGCGATCTGCGGCCTCTCCGGCGGCGTGGACTCCGCTGTCGCCGCGGCCCTCGTGCAGAAGGCCATCGGCTCCCAGCTGACCTGCGTGTACGTCGACCACGGTCTGATGCGCAAGAACGAGACCGAGCAGGTCGAGAAGGACTTCGTCGCCGCGACCGGCGTCCAGCTGAAGGTCGTCGACGCCGAGGAGCGCTTCCTGAAGGCGCTGGCCGGGGTCTCCGACCCCGAGCAGAAGCGGAAGATCATCGGCCGCGAGTTCATCCGCGTCTTCGAGCAGGCCCAGGCGGAGATCATCGCCGACGAGGGCCCCGAGGTCGCGTTCCTGGTCCAGGGCACGCTGTACCCGGACGTCGTCGAGTCCGGCGGCGGCACCGGCACGGCCAACATCAAGTCCCACCACAACGTCGGCGGCCTGCCGGAAGACCTCGAGTTCAAGCTGATCGAGCCGCTCCGCAAGCTGTTCAAGGACGAGGTCCGGATGGTCGGCCAGGAGCTGGGCCTCCCGGAGGAGATCGTCCAGCGCCAGCCGTTCCCCGGCCCCGGCCTCGGCATCCGTATCGTCGGCGAGGTCACCAAGGACCGCCTCGACCTGCTCCGCGAGGCCGACGCCATCGCCCGCGAGGAACTGACGGCGGCCGGCCTCGACCGTGACATCTGGCAGTGCCCCGTCGTGCTGCTGGCGGACGTCCGCTCCGTCGGCGTCCAGGGCGACGGCCGCACCTACGGTCACCCGATCGTCCTGCGCCCGGTCTCCTCCGAGGACGCCATGACCGCCGACTGGTCCCGGCTGCCGTACGACGTCCTCGCGAAGATCTCCACCCGCATCACCAACGAGGTCGCCGACGTCAACCGCGTCGTCCTCGACGTGACGAGCAAGCCGCCGGGCACCATCGAGTGGGAGTGACTCCCGGTGGGCCTCAGGTCCGCTTGAGGGTCCGCACCGGTTCTCCGGGCTTCCAGACCTGGACGACCAGGTACTTGTCGTCCTCGACGTAGGTCCGCACGACCTCCGTCAGCTCGGTGCGGAAGAGGTGGAACTGCTCCGGCGGTTCCACCTCTTCGCCGTACGCGGCCCTCACCGCGGGGTCGTCGACCTCGATCGCCCGTCCGCTCACCCGCACGTCCCCACCGCCCATCCCCGTGCCCGGCCCGGGGTTGGCCTGCAGTGCGAAGCGGGGATCACGGCGCAGATCGAGCGCCTTGAGCGAGTCGGGCATCATCCCCAGCCACAGCTCCCCCTGCGTGAACCGGACCTCCAGCCCGGTCGTACGCGGTGAGCCGTCCTTACGGAGGGTGGCGAGGACGTGATGGGTGAAGGCCCCGAAACGCGCCTCGACCGTCTGTGCGAGCTCGGGTTCGGCGGCGACGAAGGCGCCCCAGTTCGAAAGATTCTCCGGCATACGTCGAGTCTCCCGCGGATACCCGACAACCACTGTCCGGTTACCCGGAGCAACGAGAAGGAACGACCCGATCCGAGCAGGGCGTACACGGCTGGCACGTTTCTGTGACTTGCGTAACGGTTGCGCACTCTCTTCACGGAACGGGCCTGTTCCGTAAGGGGGACCGACGGTAACTTCCGATTCGTAAAGGAAGTCATTCTGGAGGACACATGCACGGGCCCACACCGCCCCTGCCCCTACCCACCGACCAGCTGCGGTTCGCCATGCCGCCGATGCACGAGACGGTGGAGGACGAGCGACGGCACCGCAAGGAACGGCTGGCCGGGGCCCTGCGGATCTTCGGGCGCATGGGGTTCGAGGAGGGGGTCTCGGGACACATCACCGCGCGCGACCCGGAGTTCAGCGACTGCTTCTGGGTCAATCCGTTCGGGATGCCCTTCAAGCACGTCACGGTGAGTGACCTGGTCCTCGCCAACCAGGACGGCCAGGTGATCGAGGGCCGCTACCACGTGAACCAGGCCGCGTTCACCGTCCACGCCCAGGTGCACGCCGCCCGCCCCGACGTCGTCGCCGTGGCCCACTGTCACTCCGTGCACGGGCGCGCCCTGGCCGCCCTCGGCGAGCTGCTCGACCCGATCAGCCAGGAGTCCTGCGCCTTCTACGAGGACCAGGCGCTCTACGACCACTACACGGGCGTCGCCGTGGACGCGGACGAGGGCCGTCGCATCGCCGCCGTCCTCGGCAGCCGCAAGGCCCTCGTGCTGCGCAACCACGGTCTGCTGACGGTCGGCAACTCGGTCGACGCCGCGGCCTGGTGGTTCCTGTCCATGGAGCGCTCGGCCCAGGTGCAGCTCACGGCGAAGGCGGCGGGCCGGCCCCTGCTCATCGAACACCGGCTGGCCGCCGCGACACGGGAGCAGGCGGGCGGCGACCTGGTGGCGTGGATCAACTACCAGCCGCTGTGGCAGGACATCAGCCGCACCGAGCCGGATCTGCTGAGTTGAACCTACGTGCTGAGCCGAGGAGAGCGCGGCCGGAGGGGTCCGGGGTCCTGCCGTTCCGCGGGCCGTCAGAAGTCGCGCAGCACGGCCGCCTTCGTGACCGCGAACTCCTCGTCCGTGAGGACGCCGTCGCGGTGCAGTTCACCGAGTTCGCGGAGTCGGCGGAGGAGGGTGTCATGGTGGTCGGAGTCCGGAGGCTCGGCCGTGACGGTCCCGGCCTCCGGCCCCGGCCGGTCCATGTGGCCGTTCACCCGTGTCGACGGGTGGGGGAGCCGCGCCGTGACCGCCGTCGCGACGAGCGCCGTGAGCAGGTCGCGACGCGTACTGCCCCACAGGTCGAGCGCGAACGGGTCCCGCTCCGGCGGCAGCTTCGAGAACACGGTCTCGCGCGTCACGAACCGCAGGAACCCGTCCTCGTAACCGGAGTTGGGCACCCACTCCACCCGTACCAGTTCACCGACGCCGATGATCCGCGGGCCGGTCGCGCGCTTGACCCGGTCGGAGGTGTCGTTCCAGTCGATCCGGACCCGCGTCCCGTCGAACGACACCGTGCCGTCACTGGAGCGCACCGACACCGGCACGGGCGGACCCGGCAGGAGATAGGCCCCGGCGGGCTCCTTCGGCGTCTGCTCCAGCAGCATCGACTGCCGTATCTCCTCGGCCACGTACTCGGCGATCCCCGACCGGTCGAGGTCGATCGTCAGCCGGTACGGGTCGGCCGCGTCCGGCAGCCGCCCGCCCGTGGCCTGCAGCAGCGGATCACTGCCCTCGCGCAGCCGCAACCGCAGCCGCCCGCGCTTGCGTTCGGGCTCGTAGACGACACCGGCCACCGCCTCCAGCGGCACCGCGATCTCCCCGTACGTCTGCCGGAACAGCGCCACGGAACGGTGCAGGCCCGGCGTGATCCGGACCGTGCTGCCGTCGAAGGCCCAGACGCCGTCGCGCTGGATGATCTCGGCCATACGAGGATTCTCCCAGCCGGGTCAACACGGGCACCGGCACTTCACCCCGCGCCTCCCACGCACGGAGTGGCCCTGCCGAATGCGGGCCGTGTTCCATACGGCACAATTCGCTGTCATCGCAGGGCAGTTGTACGGCCGCACGGCTGTGCTAGTGAGCGGACATCTGTACGACACCGCGCTACGGCGGTATCGACTCGGCGGTAACAGCAACGCAAGGGTGAATGTCGCCGCTCTCGTGGCCGGAGCGGTGACAGCAGTGCTGGCAGATGGCAATGACGGTGGCGGCGAATGCCGAAGTACGCGGACGTGGGTGCGGAGGCCTCCACGGACGTCGGCGCGGGAAGGCGGGCTCGGACGTGGCGGTGCAGGAGGCGAGAGAGGGCATGGGCGCGGGCGCCCATCAAGGCGGGTGCACGTGCGGGGACTGCCCGCACGGGGCACGCGCGGGACACCGGCGCGCGGTCGCCGAGTTCCTGCTGAAGCGCGAGGAGTTCGCGTCGGGGCAGGGACTGCCCGCGGCCGTCGCGCACTCCGCCTCCGCCTCCCGCCAGTGGGTCTCCGACGAACTCACCCAGTCCGCGGCCCTCGTCGCCGAACGCGGCCGGGTCGAGGGCGAGGCCTGGCTGGCCCGCCTGTGGCTGCGCACGGCGATCGTGGTCTGGGCCGCCGTCGTCACCCTCCTCCTCGTCCAGTCCCTCACCGCGATCGGCGCGGGCTGGACAGTGGCCCGCACCGCCGGCCTCCTCGCCGCCCTGCTGGTGGCCGCGGCCCTGACGGGCGCCGGGTATCTGCACCGGGCGCGGGGCGGTGCCCTCGCCCCGGTCATCGGCGAGGACAACCGTCTCTCCACCTCCCGTGCGATCGCCACCGGTTGGGTGCTCTTCGTCGTCTTCGCGATCCTCGTCCTCGTCGGCCGCCTCGCCGCAGCCTCCGACCACCGTGAACGCGACGCCCTCATCGCCGGCCTCGACCTCGCCCGCGGCGCCGGCATCGTGACCGTCCTCGCCGTCGTCTGCGGCATCGCCGTCCTGGTCCGCCGCGTGGTCGGCCTCCGTGTCCTCTCCCAGCGCCTCCAGAAGGTCCGCGCCCACCGCCCCCGAGCCGCCGACCTTCTCACCGACGACTCCGGCCGCGGCAGCTTCACCGACATCCAGTACGTGATCATCTGCGCCGTCGCCCTCGCCTTCGCGGCGGTCCGTCTCGCCCGCCGTCCCGGCCAACTCCCCGACCTCCCCTGGGGGCTGGCCCTCCTCGTCCTGGTCTCCGCGGCCACCTACGTCGCCGGCAAATACGCCGAGGGCGGCCGCCCCGTCATCCTCTCCGTCGTCCGCGCCCGCGAGGCCGGCGACCTCGACGCCCCCATCCGCAACGGCGACGACATCGAGATCCGTGGCTCCGGCTTCGTCCCACCCGGCGCCCAGACCGCCGACCACCTCTCCCGCATGGTCGTCCGCATCGGCCCCGTCCACGTCCACGTCCCCCTCGTCCCCGTCGCAGGCGGCTTCAGCAACCCCACCGACGCCGTCCTCACCGCCCCCGTCCCCGCCGACGTCGAACCGGGCAAGGTCGAGGTCCAGGTCGTCACAGCGGCCGGCGTGGAAACCAACCGCTACACCATCGAGGTCTCAGCCGACTGATCAACCCCTGACGAGTGGGACCCATGGGTGGGTGAACGGGGGCTCGGAGGAGCAGGCCGACGGTCGGCTGGTGGGCCGAGAGAGCGGGCCAGCTGTCGGCGGGGGCTCGCACGAGCAGGCCAGCTGTCGGCTGGGGCACGCGCGAGCAGGTCAGCTGGTGGGATCGGGGGAGCAGGCCGACTGTCGGCTGGTGGTAGTGGGACGAGGCGCCGGGACCACACCCCGCTCGTCCCCCGACAAGGCACTCCGACCCGGAAAAACACGCCCGAACCATTGAGCACCCCCACCCCTCTGAACGTATCGTCTGTTGAGGGGTCAACGGCACGGCGGACAAGAGGCGGCGCAGACCATGACTCACGACATTCGCTCGGACTCCCACACGCCCCACTTCGACGGCGGCCCCGACTGGCGGGACACCGCCACCCGCTACGCCCTCCTACCCCTACGCGTCTTCCTCGCGGTCACCTTCATCTACGCCGGCCTGGACAAGCTCACCGACAGCGCCTTCATGGCGGACTCCGGCTCCGGCTCCATCGGCGACATGATGAGTGCCGCCCGAGACTCCTCCGCCATCCCAGCCCTGATCGACATGGCGCTGAACAGCCCCGTCGGCTTCGGCTACGCCATCGCCATCGGCGAACTCGCCGTGGGCATCGGCACTCTGCTCGGCCTCCTCACCCGCCTCGCCGCCTTCGGCGGAGCCCTGATCTCCCTCAGCCTCTGGCTCACGGTCAGCTGGTCCGCATCCCCGTACTACTACGGCAACGACCTCCCCTATCTCATGGCCTGGATCCCCCTGATCCTCGCCGGCGCCCCGGTCCTCTCGGTGGACGCCGCCATCCGTTCCCGCCGCCGTGGCGGCCCCAGCAGGCACCGAGCAGGTGTCGCCCACCACTGAGCCCCACACGGCCCCGTCACAGCCGGCTCACAAGCTCCCCGCGCATCGCGGCCGACCCGCCCGCACGCCCCCTGCCAGCCGGCACGGACCAGCCACTGCGACCGGCCACACCTCGAC
>NZ_JARGEE010000253.1:0-13245 GCF_033794485.1 Streptomyces sp. MB09-02B | reverse complement strand
CCTCGGTTTTTTCTTTTCTGGTTTTTTCTTTAACGATACGGCGGCCGCAGAGATCTAACACATGCCTTTCGTCGGCAGCATCAGATTTGTAATAGGGACAGGCCACGACCCGCCTCGCCCTCGTCGAGCTGGCACGCGCGGGGCCCCTCGGCGGAGGCCGGAGTGCGGCCCTCGGCGGAGCGGACCGAACGGCGGGCGGCACCCGGGACCGGCCCCGGCGAGCTCTACCGCCATCCCGACTCCCAGGTCCTCGACTGGGTCCGTGACCACCCCGACGACCCGCGCGGCACCGCCATCGAGACGGGCATCGCCGACCGCCCCGCCGCCGTCTGGTTCACCGACCCCGACCCCGCCACCCTCACCTCCCAGGTCGCGGAGGTCGCCTCCGGGGGCGCGGCGCGCGACCAGGTGCCGGTCCTCGTGGCGTACGCGATCCCCGACCGGGACTGCGGCGGTGCCTCGCAGGGCGGGGCGCCGAGCCTGGACGCGTACGACGCGTGGATCGACGCGTTCGCCGCCGGGCTCGGCTCGGACGACGTCATCGTGATCCTGGAGCCGGACGCGATCGCCCAGTCGGACTGTCTCTCCGCCGGCGGCCGCGCCGACCGTTTCGCCTCGCTCGCCCGCGCGGGCCGGGTCGTCAAGGCGGCCAACCCGAGCGCCCGCGTGTACCACGACGCCGGGCACTCGGAGTGGAACCCACCGGGCAAGCAGGCCGCGCTCCTGCGACGGGCGGGCGCCGCGGCTCCCGACGGCTCCGACGGTGTCTTCAGCAACGTGTCGAACTTCAACCGCACGGAAGCGGAGGTCGCCTACACCCGCCGGGTCCTCGACGCCCTCGGCGCACCGGCCGGCCTCGGTGCCGTCATCGACACCAGCCGCAACGGCAACGGAGCCCCGGCCGACGGCGCGTGGTGCGACCCCGCCGGTCGCGGCCTCGGCCGCCCACCCACCCTCGCCACCGGCGAGCCCCGCGTCCACGCCTACCTGTGGGTGAAACTCCCGGGCGAGTCCGACGGCTGCCGGGGGCGGGCGGGGACGTTCTCACCGGGGTACGCGTACGAGTTGGCGCGGGGGTGAGGGGGGGAGCGCCTGATCAGCGCTTCGCGTCGGGAAGCCGCACGCTCGGCAAGGACACCCGGGGGCGCTCGCGGTCGCTGGTGCGCAGCACGCCCGCGAAGACGACCAGGCCGCAGGCCAGCACGGTCACCAGACCGAACGACACG
Organism: Streptomyces sp. MB09-02B; assembly: GCF_033794485.1. Classification (NCBI taxonomy): domain Bacteria; kingdom Bacillati; phylum Actinomycetota; class Actinomycetes; order Kitasatosporales; family Streptomycetaceae; genus Streptomyces; species Streptomyces sp. MB09-02B. Next base: position 12,019 of record NZ_JARGEE010000253.1, on the reverse strand, counting down.
ACCAGGCTGGTCAGTTGGGCCAGACCGCCGATCGCGCTCGGCGCGACGAGCCCGGAGGTGTACGTGATGGTCGCGACCCCCGCGATGGCCAGACTGGGGTTCGGCCCGCTGCGGCCGGCGGCGGCGAAGCAGAGCGGTACGACGACCGCGATGCCGAGGCCCATCAGGGCGAACCCGGCCATCGCGACCGCGGGCGCGTTCGCGACGACGATGAGGACTCCGCCGAGGGCGGCCAGCACGCCGCTGGCCCGGACGGTACGGACCGAGCCGAAGCGGTTGACCACCGCGTCGCCCGCCAGCCGGGCCACCGCCATGGTCAGCATGAACCCGGTGGTGCAGGCCGCCGCGAGCCCGGCCGAGGTCTCCAGCTGGTCCCGCAGGTAGACCGCCGACCAGTCCAGGGCCGCCCCCTCCGCGAACACCGCGCAGAACCCGACCGCGCCGATCAGCAGCGCCGACTTCGGCGGCAGCGCGAACCGGGGCGGCGGCTCCTCGTCCTCGGTGGGCCGCAGATCCAGTACCCACCGGCACGCGATCAGCCCGAGGGTGGTGAGCGCGGCCGCCGCGAGCGCGTGGTGCAGCCGGGCGTCGGACCCGAGGTGCGCGGCGAGGGTGCCGGCCGCCGAGCCGACCAGGGCGCCCGCGCTCCACATCCCGTGCAGGCCCGACATGATCGACTTCCCGAGGCGGTTCTCGACGTCGACGCCGAGCGCGTTCATGGCGACGTCCGCCATGCCCGCCGACGCGCCGTACACGAGCAGGGCGAGGCAGAGTGTCCAGAGGTTCGGCGAGAGGGCGGGCAGGACCAGGGCGAGCGTCCACAGCGAGAGCAGTCCGCGCAGCGCCGTACGGGCGCCGAACCGGTGGCTGATCCGGCCCGCGAGCGGCATGGCCAGCGAGGCGCCGATCGCCGGGAAGGCGAGTGCGAGACCCAGTTGGCCGGCGCTGACCCCCGCATGGTCCTGGATCCACGGCACACGGGTCGCGAACGAGCCGGTGACGCCGCCGTGCACCGCGAACACGGCCGCCACGGCGTACCGTGCCCGCCTCACCTCGCGCTGCTCGTAGATCACCGCACTCATTCTCCGCCTCCCCGAATCCTCAATCCTCGGTGCGCCGCGAGGGCACCACGCCCTCGACTCCCGGTTCGCCGGGGGCACCGCGCCTTGTCTCTCGGTTCGCCACGGGGGCACCGCCCTCGCCCTCGCCCGTCGTGCGGACGGCGGCGCGCTGCAGCTCCGCCGTAGTGGGACGGCGCCCCCCGCCGCCGTCTGACGGCGGTTCGCCCGCCTCTCCGGTTCCCCGATGCTCTCGACCCATCCGGGCTCCCTAGCGCTGACGTAAACTATCAGGAACCCTGCCTGATAGATAGGGGGCGGGGTGGGGAGCGGGTGCTCCAGGGCCAACGGTCCCTGTGCACCGCCTATCTGGGAGGATCCCGGCATGCCCGCATCACCCAGCACCGCCCGAGCCATCAACGACCGGCTCGCCCTGCGGCTGCTGCAGCAGGAAGGGCCGCTGACGGCAGGGCAGTTGAAGCAGCTCACCGGTCTGTCCCGGCCCACCGTCGCCGACCTCGTGGAGCGGCTCACGGCCGCCGGGCTGATCGAGGTCGTGGGGGAGTCCGGGGAGCAGCGGCGCGGGCCCAACGCCCGGGTCCACGGCATCGTCGCCGACCGCGCGCACCTCGCCGCCCTCGACGTCCGCACGGAGGGGGTCTCGGTCGTCGTGGCCGACCTGATCGGTACGGAGCTGACGCGGGCGTCCGTCCCGATCGCGGACGACACCGGTACGGGGCCCGCGGTGGAGCAGGCGGTCGCCCTGGTGGAGCGCGCCGCCAAGGAAGCGGGGGCCGACCGGCTGCACACGGTGGCGGTCGGCGCCCCCGGCCTGATCGACCCGGCCACCGGCGAACTCCGTGACTCCAGCGGCCTGCCCGCATGGCACCGCCGCCTGGTCGCCGCCCTCGGTGAACGGCTGCCCGCCCGCGTCCTCGTCGAGAACGAGACCAACCTCGCCGCGCTCGCCGAGCAGCGCGACGGAGCCGCCCGCGACCGCGACACCTTCGTCCTCCTCTGGCTGGGCCTCGGCACCGGCGCCGCCGTGGTCCTCGACGGCCACCTCCGGCGCGGTGCCTCCGGCGGCACCGGAGAGATCGGCTTCCTCCCGGTCCCGGGCACGGCCACGGTCCCCTCGGCCGTCGACTGCGAGGGCGGCTTCCACTCTCTCGCCGGCGCCGCGGCCGTGGTCGCGCTGGCCGCCGCACACGGCCTCACGGCCGAGGCCGGGGCGCACGAGCCGCACGCGGCGACGCTGGTGCGAACGGCGGTGGCCGCCCTCGCGACGAACGGTGCGTCGGACTCGTCCCCGACCGCCCCCCACACCGCCTTTCTCGACGCCCTCGCCGACCGTCTGGCCATCGGCGCGGCCTCGGTCGTCGCCGTGCTCGACCCCGGCTGTGTGGTGCTCGGGGGCGAGGTCGGGCAGGCCGGTGGGGAGGAGCTCGCCGTCAGGGTGGGGCAGCGGCTGGCGGCGATGTCACCGTTGCCGACCGAGGTGCGGGCCGGCGGCCTCGGCGGGAGCGCCGTCCTGCGCGGTGCGCTGCTCATGGCCCGGGAAGCGGCTCAGGACGACCTGTTCGGACCGCCCGTTCGATAGCCCGGAGGCCCGGAGGCCCGGAGGCCCGGAGGCCCGGAGGCCCGGAGGCCCGGAGGCCCGGAGGCCCGGAGGCCCGGACGTTCCTACCCCCGCCCCTCCCCGAACCGCCGCTCCAGGTACTCCGCGAACGTCCCCTTCCCCACGGCCCGCTCCGGTGCGAGGTGGCCGCCGCCTCGGAAGCCCCGGTAGGCCTTGCCGAACAGGGGGACGTTGAGGAGCGGCCGACGGCGGCCGGTGGCCGTCAGGTAGGCGCGGGCCAGTTGGGGGAAGGTGAGGATCTCGGGGCCGCCCATGTCGTCGACGCGGCCGGCGGGGCTGCCCGCAGCCAGCTCCGCCAGGCGGTCCGCGACCTCGGCGACGGCGACGGGCTGGTCGCTCATGTCGGCCGGAAGCATCATGACCGGCGGCTTGGAGAGCCCCTCGAAGAACAGCACGAGAAGGTCGTGGAACTGTGTCGCGCGCAGGATCGTCCAGCCCAGCCCGGACCCCTCGACCAGGCGCTCGACGGCCAGCTTGGACCGGTAGTAGCCGAGCGGCACCCGGTCCACACCGACGATCGAGATGTAGACCAGATGGCATACCCCGGCCCGCCGCGCCGCGTCGATCAGGTGTTCCGCCGCCTTCTCGTCGCCCCCGCGCGGCGACGTCGCGCAGTGCACGATCGTGTCCACCCCCGCCACGGCCGCGTCCAGCCCGCTGCCACCGGCGACGAGATCGACGGCGTACGGCTGCGCGTGACGGCTGAGCACCCGCACCTCGTGCCCCTCCGCGCGCAGCCGCTCGGTGAGGGGGCGGCCGAGCGCTCCGGTGCCACCGGTCACCAGGATCGTGGTCATGTTGTCCATCCCCTTCGTGTGCCGGGCGCCCGCGGCTGGGAACGCCCTACGACAGCTTCGACGGACGGGGACCCACGGAGTGTGACATCGGCGCTGACGAAGGCGTGGCGGCGAGCGGCGCGGGGACCCGGCGGCGGGGCAAGGGCCGTCGTCACCGCCGCCGGGCCGTTCTGGGCGGGTACCGCGACCGCAGACTTTAAAAGGACTAGACCAAGCCGGTCAATAATCCGACCCCCTTCGAGTGGGGCCGCTGTCGCGGAAGTTGACCCTTGGTCAGTGATAGCCGAAACCCGTCGCCGCCCGCCGGAGAAGTCCAGGGATGCCGCCTGTGAGCCACCCCACAGTCCTCACCCGCATGGGTGCCGACCGGGCGTGGCACACTGGCCATGTACCAGAAGCAGCGCACTCCGGGGTCGGTGAAAGTCCGAACCGGCGGTTACAGTCCGCGACCCGGTCGCTTCCAGCGGCCGGTTGACCAGGTGAAATTCCTGGACCGACGGTTAAAGTCCGGATGGGAGGCAGTGCGCGGCGGGCGGGCATGCGTGCGCGCCGCCGTCTGTTTTTGGCCTACCTCGACAGGGGTGGGTCTTCTACGCGGCGTCGTCTCCTGTGCCGCTGTCCGCTCTGTCTGTCGTCTTCGACAGCCCCGGAGTCCGTGCCCCACGAGGCAGGAGGACCCGGGAAGTGTTCACCGGAATCGTCGAAGAGCTGGGTGAGGTCACCGCCGTCGAGAATCTCGGCGACTCCTCCCGCTTCCGTCTGCGCGGCGCCGTCGTCACCGAGGGCGCGAAGCACGGCGACTCCATCGCCGTCAACGGCGTCTGTCTCACGGTCGTGGAGCACGAGGACGACTGGTTCACCGCCGACGTCATGGCGGAGACCCTCGAACGCTCCAGCCTCGGCGCCCTCGGCGTCGGCTCCCGCGTCAACCTCGAACGCCCGATGGCCGTCGGCGAGCGCCTCGGCGGGCACATCGTGCAGGGCCACGTCGACGGCACCGGCCAGGTCATCGAGCGCAAGCCGTCCGAGAACTGGGAGATCGTCAAGATCTCGCTCCCGGCGGACCTCACCCGGTACGTCGTCGAGAAGGGCTCCATCACCGTCGACGGCATCAGCCTCACCGTCGTCGACGCGGGCCCCGACTACTTCACGGTGAGCCTCATCCCGACCACGCTCGACCTGACCACGCTCGGCCGCAAGCAGCCCGGCGACCCGGTGAACCTGGAGGTCGACGTCATCGCCAAGTACGTCGAGCGCCTGCTGGGCCACCAGGGCGGGGCGAACACGCCGGGAGCGGGACGGTGAACTCCCTGAACACCGTCGCCTTCACCGCCTTCGGCCAGCAGATCCTCTGGTCGGACATGGTGGGCAACATCCTCGGGCTGATCGCCCTCGCCCTCGGCGCGATCCGCTCCCTCTGGAACTGGCCCGTCCAGTTCCTCTCCGGCCTGGTCCTCTTCGGCGCCTTCGTCGGCCACCTCACCGGCAGCGCCGGCAAGCAGGTCATCGTCATGGCCGTCGCCGCGTACGGCTGGTGGCAGTGGAACCGTACGAAGGGGCAGTCCGCGGACGGCGCCATCACTCCGCGCTTCGCCACCTGGCGCGAGCGCGGCTACCTGATCGCCGGCGCCGTGCTCGGCACCCTCGCCGTCGGCGGTCTCTTCACCGCGTTCCCCACCCTGTCCTGGGACCCCTGGCCGGACGCGTACATCTTCACCGGCACCATCGTCGCCATGTACGCCCAGGCACGCGGCATGGTCGAGTTCTGGTTCGCCTGGCTGCTGGTCGACCTCGTGGGCGTCCCGCTCAACTTCGCCAACGGCTACGCCTTCTCCGGTTTCGTCTACATCATCTACGGCGCGCTCGTCCTGTGGGGCATGCGCGACTGGTGGCTGCGCTCGCGCAAGCCCGCTCTGGAAGGAGCCCCCGCATGAGCACGGCGCCGATCCTGTACAGCACCGACGACATCGAGGACTTCGGGCTCGACCCCGTCGAGCAGGCCATCGCCGACATCGCGGCGGGCCGTCCCGTCGTGGTCGTCGACGACGAGAACCGTGAGAACGAGGGCGACCTCGTCATCGCCGCCGAGAAGGCCACCCCCGAGATCATCGCCTTCATGATGAGCGAGTGCCGGGGCATGATCTGCGCCCCCATGGAGGCGGACGAGCTGGACCGGCTCGAACTGCCGCAGATGGTGCAGCAGAACACCGAGTCCATGCGCACCGCCTTCACCGTCACCGTCGACGCGGGCCCCCAGCACGGCGTCACCACCGGCATCTCCGCCTCCGACCGCGCCACCACCCTCCAGCTCCTGGCGAGCGGAACCGCCGAGCCCGGCGACTTCGTCCGCCCCGGCCACATCTTCCCGCTGCGCGCCCGCTCCGGAGGGGTGCTCGTGCGCGACGGCCACACCGAGGCCGCCGTCGACCTCGCCCGCCTCGCGGGCCTGCGCCCGGCCGGCGCGATCGTCGAGATCGCCGGCGAGGACGGCCGCATGCTGCGCCTGCCCGAACTCATCCCGTTCGCCCGCAAGCACGGCCTGACGATCATCTCCATCGAGGACCTGATCGCCTACCGCCGCAGCTCCGAGCCCACCGTCCGGCGCGAGGCCAAGACCCAACTCCCCACCGCCTTCGGCGACTTCACGGCCTACGGCTACCGCTCCACCGTCGACGGCGTCGAACACGTCGCCCTCGTCCACGGCGAGATCGGCGACGGCGAGGACGTCCTCGTCCGGGTCCACTCCGAATGCCTCACCGGCGACATCTTCCACTCGCTGCGCTGCGACTGCGGCCCTCAGCTGGAGACCTCCCTCCAGCGCATCGCCAGCGAGGGCCGGGGCGTCGTCGTCTACCTGCGCGGCCACGAGGGGCGCGGCATCGGACTGCTCTCCAAGCTGCGCGCGTACGAACTCCAGGAGCTCGGCCGCGACACCCTCGACGCCAACCTGGAGCTGGGCCTGCCCGCCGACGCCCGGGACTACGGCGCCGGGGCGCAGATCCTGCGGGACCTGGGCGTACGCACTCTGCGCCTGATGACCAACAACCCCGAGAAGACCGACGCCCTCGTCCGGCACGGACTCGACGTCACCGACCGCGAGCCGATGCCCGTCCGCGCGGGCGAGCACAACCTCCGCTACCTGCGCACGAAGCGCGACCGGATGGGCCACGACCTGCCCTGGCTGGACACGACCACCACGTCCACCTGCGGTAATCAGTAACCCGGCAATCGACAGCACGACCGGCCCGTACGCGACCTCGTACGGGATCCAGAACCAAGGAGCAACGTGAGCGGCAAGGGCGCACCCGAACTGTCCGTACGCAACTGCGGCGACCTGCGCGTCGCGGTCATCGCGGCCCAGTGGCACGAGAAGGTGATGGACGGCCTCGTCGAGGGCGCCCTGCGCGCCCTGCGCGACCTGGGCATCACCGAGCCGACCCTGCTGCGGGTGCCCGGCAGCTGGGAACTCCCCGTCGTCGCCAAGGTCCTGGCCGGCCGCGGCTACGACGCGATCGTCGCCCTCGGCGTCGTCATCCGCGGCGGCACCCCCCACTTCGAGTACGTGTGCCAGGGCGTCACCCAGGGCCTCACCCAGGTCTCCGTCGACACCGGCGTCCCCGTCGGCATGGGCGTACTGACCTGCGACACCGAGGAGCAGGCCCTGGACCGCGCGGGTATCGAGGGCTCGAACGAGGACAAGGGCCACGAGGCGGTGACGGCGGCGGTGGCGACCGCGGCCACCCTCCGCTCAGTATCTGAACCCTGGCGCTGAGGTACGGGCGGTTGCGCGTAGGCTGAGCCTCACCATGTCCAAGAAGACGTTCGAGGAGCTCTTCACCGAGCTCCAGCACAAGGCCGCCCAGGGCGACCCCGCCACTTCCCGCACCGCAGAACTGGTCGAGAAGGGCGTCCATGCCATCGGCAAGAAGGTCGTCGAAGAGGCCGCCGAGGTCTGGATGGCCGCCGAGTACGAGGGCAAGGAAGCCGCCGCCGAGGAGATCTCGCAGCTGCTCTACCACGTCCAGGTGATGATGGTCGCCCGCGGCATCTCCCTGGACGACGTCTACGCCCACCTGTAAGCCAGCCCGTCCCGCACCTCACCTCTCACGCAAAGGAAGCTCGCCACATGCTGCGCATCGCCGTCCCCAACAAGGGTTCCCTGTCCGGCCCTGCGGGGGAGATGCTGCATGAGGCGGGCTACCAGCAGCGCCGGGAGTCCAAGGAACTGCGGATCGTCGACCCGGTCAACGAGGTGGAGTTCTTCTACCTCCGCCCCCGCGACATCGCGATCTACGTCTCCTCCGGCCGCCTCGACATCGGCATCACCGGCCGGGACCTGCTCATCGACTCCGGCGCCAACGCCGAGGAGATCCTCCCGCTCGGCTTCGCCCGCTCCACCTTCCGCTTCGCCTCCAAGCCGGGCACGGCGAACGGCGTCGCGGACCTCAAGGGCAAGACGGTCGCCACCTCCTACGAGGGCATCGTCGCGGGCCACCTCGCGGACAACGGCATCGACGCCTCCGTGGTCCACCTGGACGGAGCCGTCGAGACCGCCATCGAACTGGGCGTCGCCGAGGTCATCGCCGACGTCGTCGAGACCGGCACCTCCCTGCGCAACGCCGGCCTGGAGGTCTTCGGCGAGCCGATCATGAAGTCCGAGGCCGTCGTCATCCGCCGCGTCGGCGCCGACACGTCCGCGGAGTCCGCGGAGTCCACCGAGTCCTCGGAGTCCGCGGAGAACGAGGCCAAGGTGCAGCAGTTCCTGCGCCGCCTCCAGGGCGTTCTGGTCGCCCGGACGTACGTGATGATGGACTACGACTGCCGGGTCGAGCAGCTGGAGAAGGCCGTCGCGCTCACCCCGGGCCTGGAGTCCCCGACGGTCTCGCCGCTGCACAACGAGGGCTGGGTCGCCGTCCGGGCGATGGTCCCGGCCAAGGAGGCCCAGCGGATCATGGACGACCTCTACGACATCGGCGCCCGGGCCATCCTGACCACCGCCATCCACGCCTGCCGCCTCTGACGGCCGGGGAGTCGTACGCCATGCCGGACCAGTCCCCCCTCCCCGCCCTGCCCGTCACTTTTCGGCCGGGCCGCACCCGGGCCGTGCTGCTGACCGCCGCGGGTGCGATCTTCGTGGTCATCACGGTCGTCGCGCTGCTGCTGCCCACGCTCGGCCCCGGGGAACGCCTCAGCTTCGTCTTCACGGCGGCCATGCTCGCCGGGGTGCTGTGCATGCTCTCCCGGCCCAAGGTGGTCGCCCACGAGTCCGGGGTGACCGTGGTCAACATCACAGCGCGGCGGCAGCTGGGCTGGGCCGAGATCGTGCAGGTGAACCTGCGGGTCGGCGACCCCTGGGTCTTCCTCGACCTCACCGACGGCACCAGCCTGCCCGCGCTCGGCATCCAGCCGGGCATCGCCAGGCAGCGCGCCATCGAGGACGCCCGGACCCTGCGGGCGCTGGTCGAGGCCCGGTCGGTCACCGAGCCCGAGCAGCGCCAGGGCTGACCCGACCCGTGGCCGGGACGCCCCGGACACGCGTCAGGGACGACCCCGAGCAAGATCAAGGTCGACTCGGGGCCGTCGCCCCTGCCGCACCGGCCCCTGTCTTGATTAATCTGTTGGCGGAGGCGTTTTCGTTGCGCCTCCGCCTCTGTCGTTCCACCCCGGAAGGCAGGGGCTCCCTGCTAGTCGAGGAGTGACTCCCTCCAGCGATGGACGGATCGTCCTGTAGTACCTGCGCCGCCCCCTCCCGGCCCATCGAGGCGGCGGCATGATCATCCCCCTGCTCCTCCTCGGAGCCGCGTTCCTGCTGATCCTCGCCAACGGCTTCTTCGTGGCCGCCGAGTTCGGCCTCGTCACGGTCGAGCGACCGGAGGCCGAGAAGGCCGCCGCCGAGGGTGACCGGCGGGCCCACAAGGTGGTGGGCGCGCTCAAGGAACTGTCCTTCCAGCTCTCCGGCACCCAACTCGGCATCACCATCACCTCCCTGGTCGTCGGCATGCTCGCCGAACCGGCTCTCGCGGAGATACTCCACGGCCCCTTCACCGCCATCGGCATACCCGAAGGCGCCGTGTCCGGGGTGTCCGTGGTCGTCGGCATGCTGCTGGCCTCCGCCGTGCAGATGGTGATCGGCGAACTGGTCCCCAAGAACTGGGCGGTGTCGAAGCCCATGCAGGTCGCCCGCTTCGTCGCGGGCCCCCAGCACGTCTTCTCCCGCCTCTTCCGCCCGGTCATCGCCGCCCTCAACGCGGTCGCCAACCGCCTGGTGCGCGCCTTCGGCGTCGAGCCCACCGACGAGCTGGCCTCCGCCCGCACCCCCGGCGAACTGGTCTCCCTCGCCCGACACTCGGCCCAGGCGGGCGCCCTGGAACAGGACACGGCCGACCTCTTCGTCCGCACGCTCTCCCTGGGCGAGCTGACCGCGGAGAACGTGATGACACCGCGCGTCAAGGTCAGCGCCCTGCAGTCCTCGGCCACCGCCGAGGACGTGGTCAACCTGACCCGCGCCACCGGCCTCTCCCGCTTCCCCGTCTACCGGGAGCGGATCGACGAGATCGTCGGCATGGTCCACCTCAAGGACGCCCTCGCGATCCCGGCCCACGACCGACTGCACACCCCGGTCGGCCGGATCGCCAGGACCCCGCTCCTCGTCCCCGAGTCGCTGCCCGTGCAGCCGCTGCTGGCCCGGCTGCGCAGCGAGCAGCCCATCGCCGTCGTCGTCGACGAGTACGGCGGGACGGCCGGAGTGGTGACCCTGGAGGACATCGTCGAGGAACTGGTCGGCGAGGTACGCGACGAGCACGACGGGCACGAGCGGCCCGAACTCGCCGCCGCCCCGCCCGAGGACGGCCGCCTCGCCTGGGACGCCGACGGCAGCTGCCGGGTCGACGTACTGCAGCGCATAGGGCTCGACGTCCCGGAGGGCCCGTACGAGACGGTCGCCGGGCTCGTCGCCGACCTGCTCGGCCGTATCCCGGCCCCCGGCGACCGCGCCGAGCTGCCCGGCTGGAGGCTCGCGGTGCGCCAGGTCGGGCACTACCGCGCGGAACGCGTACGCCTCGTCCGGACCACACCCACCACGGAAACCGGCCCCGGCAGGGAGGCGGCCCGCGCCACGAAAACCATCCCCGTCACACAAACCATCCCCGTCACGGAAGCGGCCCGCGTCACGGGCACCACCCCCGTCACAGACGCCGCCTCGGCCGTGGAGGCCACCCGATGAGCGTGCTCCAACTCCTGTTCGCCCTGCTCCTCGTGCTCGCCAACGGCTTCTTCGTCGGCGCCGAGTTCGCCCTGGTCTCCGTCCGCCGCAGCCAGATCGAACCACTGGGGACCACCCGGGCCCGCCAGGTCCTCTACGGCCTGGAGAACCTGCCCCAGATGATGGCGGCGGCGCAGTTCGGCATCACCGTCTGCTCACTGACGCTGGGCGCGGTGGCCGAGCCGACGGTGGCCAAGCTGCTGGAGCCGGTCTTCGAGGCGATCCACCTGCCGCACGGCATGATCCATCCCCTGGGCTACGTCATCGCGCTGGCCGTGGTCGTCTTCCTCCACCTCGTCATCGGCGAGATGCTGCCGAAGAACCTGGCGATGGCGGCGCCGGAGAAGACGGCGCTGTGGCTGAGCCCGGCGCTGGTGGCCTTCGCCCGGTTGTGCAGGCCGGTCACGGTCGGGCTCGGTGCCTGCGCCCGCGTGGTCCTCAGGCTCTTCCACGTCGAGCCGAAGGACGAGGTCGAGGCCGTCTTCACCAGCGTCCAGCTGGGCCGGTTGGTCGAGGACTCGGGCCTGGCCGGGCTGCTCGACCCCGAGGAGCAGGAGCGCCTGGAGGACGCGCTGGAGCTGGGCTCCCGCCCGGTGACGGACGTCCTGCTCAAGCGGGACACCCTGGTGACGGTGGTCCCGTCGGTGACGCCCGCGCAGGTCGTGGCGCTGACCGCCCGCACGGGCTACTCCCGTTTCCCGGTGGTCGCGGAGAACGGTGCCTTCATGGGCCGCTACCTCCACGTCAAGGACGTCCTCGACCTGGAGGACTCCGACCGTGCCGTCCCCCAGCAGATCTGGCGGCCCATGACCACCCTCCGCGCGGAGCTGCCGCTGGACGACGCGCTGACGGTCATGCGGCGGGCCGCCACGCATCTGGCCCAGGTGGCGGACGCGTCCGGCAAGGTGCTCGGTCTCGCCGCGCTGGAGGACGTCCTGGAACTCCTGGTGGGCGAGGTCCGCGACCCGGCCCACCGAGACATCCAGCCGGTCCGCGTGACGGAACCAAGGGGCAGCGAAACCCCGAAGGAGGCCCTCGCAACCTGACTCCGCCCTGAGGGGCTGCGCCCCTTCGACCCCCATGCGCGGGTCCGGTGGGGCTTCTCGCGCAGTTCCCCGCGCCCCAATCAGGGGCGCGGGGAACTGCGCGAACGGGGTCCGGGGCGGAGCCCCGAGTCTTTGAGCGGGGGTCGAAGGCGGCGCGCAGCCCCTGGGTGGGGGCACCTCCCGCTCGAGCGAAGCCGAGAGTGGGGGAGGGACGGGTA
>NZ_JARGEE010000252.1:0-13261 GCF_033794485.1 Streptomyces sp. MB09-02B | reverse complement strand
GCCTCCTCCCGCACCCGCACCCGCCGCACCAGTTCCCCGGCGTCCAGTTCCTCCGGTCCCTTCTCCGGCGCCCCCTCGACCACCACGGTGATCTCCCCGCGCACACCGTCCGCCGCCCACTCGGCCAGCTCCCCGAGAGGCCCCCGCTTGACCTCCTCGTACGTCTTGGTCAGCTCACGGCACACGGCGGCCCGCCGCCCCGCGCCGAAGGCCTCGGCCATCGCCGCGAGGGTGGCGTCGAGGCGGTGGGGCGCCTCGAAGTACACGAGGGTGCGCCGGTCCTCCGCGACCTCGCGGAGCCGGGCGAGCCGTTCCCCGGCCTTGCGCGGCGGGAACCCCTCGAAGCAGAACCGGTCGACGGGCAGCCCGGACAGGGCGAGCGCGGTGAGGACGGCCGAGGGACCGGGTACGGCGGTGACCCGGATGTCCTTCTCCACGGCGGCGGCGACCAGCCGGTACCCGGGGTCGGAGACCGACGGCATGCCCGCGTCGGTGACCAGCAGCACCCGGGCGCCACCCACCAGCGCCTCGACGAGTTCCGGCGTACGCGCGGCCTCGTTGCCCTCGAAGTAGGAGACGATCCGCCCGCCCGGCTGCACCCCCAGCGCCTGGGTGAGCCGCCGCAGCCGCCGCGTGTCCTCGGCGGCGATCACGTCCGCCCCGGCCAGCTCCTCGGCGAGCCGGGGCGGCGCGTCCGCGATCTCACCGATGGGAGTACCTGCCAACACAAGGATTCCAGTCACGCCCCCATCCTCCCAGCCACGCCCTGACCGGGGCGAAGCCGAGGTCCGGGGACGGCGGGGACCAGGGCGAAGCCGAGGTCCGGGGACGGCGGGGACCGGGCCACATCCTCATCCCACGGGACTCCCACAGCCGTGTTCCCTACGATGGCGCGGTGACCAGTACCGCGTCCTCCACGGACACCCGGCAGGACCAGGCCACCGAAGACCCGCGGCCGTCGTGGCAGCACCGCCTGCGCCGTTTCGGCTACACGGCTCCGCCGAGAAACGACGTACGCGCCCGGCTGGTGCCCCCGTACACCCGCCCCAGCCCACGCTTCTGGGCCGTCCTCGGCCTGCGCGAGGGGGTCGCGACCCGCCTCGTCCGCTGGTCGTCCTGGGGCGGCCCGCTGCTGGTCACGCTGGTCGCCGGACTGATGCGGTTCCACAACCTGGGCAGCCCCAGGGCGGTGATATTCGACGAGACGTACTACGCCAAGGACGCGTGGGCGATCGTCCACCGCGGCTACGAGGTCAACTGGGCCAAGAACGCCAACGAGCTGATCCTCCAGAACAACGGGAACGTCCCGATCCCGACGGACGCGGCCTACGTCGTGCACCCACCCGTCGGCAAGTACGTGATCGGTCTGGGCGAGCTGATGTTCGGCTTCGACCCGTTCGGCTGGCGGTTCATGACCGCCCTGCTCGGCACGCTCTCCGTCCTGATGCTGTGCCGTATCGGCCGCCGCATCTTCCGCTCGACGTTCCTCGGCTGCCTCGCGGGCGCCCTGTTGGCCGTCGACGGTCTGCACTTCGTGATGAGCCGCACGGCGCTGCTGGACCAGGTCCTGATGTTCTTCGTCCTGGCGGCGTTCGGCTGTCTGGTCATCGACCGCGACAAGGCACGCCAACGCCTGGCCGCGGCCCTCCCCCCGGACGGCGACGGGGTCGTACGCCCCAACTCCCTCATCGCCGAGACCACCCGTCTGGGCTGGCGCCCGTACCGCTGGCTGGCCGGACTCTGCCTGGGCCTGGCGCTCGGCACCAAGTGGAACGCCCTGTACTTCATGGTGTTCTTCGGGATCATGACGGTGCTCTGGGACTACGCGGCCCGCAAGGTCGCCGGCGCCCGTCAGCCGCTGATCGCGACGCTCCAGCGCGACCTGGGCCTCGCCTTCCTCTCCACCGTCCCGGTGGTGATCGTCACGTACCTGGTCTCCTGGACGGGCTGGATCCTCTCCCCGGACGACGGCAGCGGCGGCTACTACCGCAACTGGGCCGCGACCGAGGGCAAGGGCGGCTGGTTCAGCTGGCTGCCGGACTGGCTGCGCAGCCTGTGGCACTACGAGCACGCCGTCTACGAGTTCCACGTCGGCCTGTCGTCCCCGCACACGTACCAGTCGAACCCGTGGAGCTGGATCGTCCTCGGCCGCCCGGTCTCCTACTTCTACGAGTCCCCGTCCCCGGGCAAGGACGGCTGCGCGGCCGACACCGCCGACAAGTGCGCCCGCGAGGTCCTGGCCATCGGCACGCCCCTGCTGTGGTGGGCCGCCGCCTTCGCCGTCCTCTACGTGCTGTGGCGCTGGTTCTTCCGCCGCGACTGGCGTGCCGGCGCGATCGCCTGCGGCATCGCCGCCGGCTACCTCCCCTGGTTCATCTACCAGGAACGCACGATCTTCTTCTTCTACGCCGTCGTCTTCCTCCCCTTCCTCTGCCTCGCCGTCACGATGATGATCGGCGCGATCCTCGGCCCACCCGGCGCCCCGGAACGCCGCCGCGTGGCGGGCGCGGCAGCCGCCGGCGTCCTGGTCCTCCTCATCGCTTGGAACTTCATCTATTTCTGGCCCCTGTACACCGGCCAGCCCATCCCGATCGACAGCTGGCGGTCGCGGATGTGGCTGGACACCTGGGTCTAGCCGCCCGCAGACGTGGCGAGTGGCGGCCGGTGGTCGTACCTCGGGTGACCGCCGGTCCCACGTCGGGCGACTGCCGGTCCCCCGACGGGTGGCTGGATATGTGGGCGTGACGGCCTGAAGGGGGCCCTTCGGATCCGTCCGGCTAACAATCAGGGCACACACGGGAAGCATTTTTCCCACGCGTTACTCCCGCGTGTTTACAGTGAGCCTCGGCAAGCGGTTTCTGAACGCGTTCAAAGGGTGTTCGGGGCCGACGGGAAGCCAGCACGGGGTAACGGGGAAGGGGCGCGTCATGCGCAAGGGGGTCAAGGTCGCCATAGTCGGCGGGGTGTTCGCCGCGATGGTGGGGGGTGCCGGGTACGGCGGGTACAACTTCGTGACCGCGCTCAACGGGGACGGCGGGGGCGTCGAGAAGCGCAGCGGGCCGCCGAGTGCGGACGAGGTGCGGGAGACCACGGAGAAGTTCTTCGCCGCGTGGGAGAAGGGGGACGCGGCCACGGCCTCCTCGTACACGAACAACGCGGCGGACGCGCAGGCCGTGTTCGGCAGTTTCGTCGACGCCGCGCGGATCGCGGACGTGAAGATCGAGCCGGGCGAGCCCACCGGATCCGGGGACAGGACCGTCCCGTACTCCGTCGCCGCCACGGTGTCGTACGACGGGAAGAGCAAGAAGCTCGCCTACAAGAGCCGGCTGACCGTCGTGCGGGGCGAGACGACCGGGCGGGCCCTGGTCGACTGGCGGCCGACCGTCGTGCATCCCGAGCTGAAGGCCGGCGACCGCCTGTTCGTCGGCGAGGCGGCGGCACCGCCCATCGAGGCCGTGGACCGGAACGGCAAGGTGCTGACCAAGGAGAAGTACCCCTCCCTCGGACCGGTCCTCGACACCCTGCGCGAACGCTACGGCGCCGACGCGGGCGGCACCCCCGGTGTCGAGCTGGGCATCCGCCACACCACCACGAACGCGGGCGACACCACGCTGCTGACCCTCGCCGAGGGCAAGGCGGGCAAGCTGGAGACCACCATCAGCGCGGGGGTGCAGGCGGCGGCCGAGAAGGCGGTCAAGAAGTTCGGAGAGTCGTCGGTGGTCGCGCTGCAGCCCAGCACCGGGCAGGTGCTGGCGGTCGCCAACAACCGCCAGGACGGCTTCAACGCGGCCTTCCAGGGCGAACTGCCGCCCGGCTCCACGATGAAGATCGTCACCGCCGCGATGCTCATCGACAACGGCGTGACCTCCATGAACGGCCCCGCCCCCTGCCCCGACACGGCCACCTGGCAGAGCCAGACCTTCAAGAACCTGCCGGGCCTGAAGGCCGACGAGTCCGCCACCCTCGCCAACAGCTTCGAACGGTCCTGCAACACGGCCTTCATCAAGCTGATCGACGAAAAGCCGCTGACCGACGCGTCGTTGACCGAGGAGGCGCAGGAGCGGTTCGGGATCGGCCGGGACGACTGGAAGACGGGCATCGCCTCCATGGACGGCAAGGTACCGCCGTCCGGCGGACCGAACCGGGCCGCCAACGCCATCGGGCAGGGCGATGTGCTGATGAACCCGCTGAACATGGCGTCGGTGACGTCCACGGCGATCACGGGGCGGTTCCGGCAGCCGTATCTGGTCTCGCCGGAGCTGGACGAACGGGAGCTGGCGACTGCGGAGGGGCTGAAGGCCAGTACGTCCTCGCAGCTGAAGCAGATGATGAGGCTGACCGCGACACAGGGGACCGCCCGGACCGTCATGGCGGGTCTGAGCGGGGACATCGGGGCGAAGACCGGGTCCGCGGAGATCGACGGGCAGGCGGTGGCGGACAGTTGGTTCACCGGGTTCCGCGGGGACGTGGCCGCGGCGGCGATGTCGGAGGGCGGTGGCCGTGGCGGCGAGGCGGCCGGGCCGATCGTGGTGGATGTGCTGAAGGCCGGGTGACGAGATGAGCGGCCGAGTCGCGCCGTCGAGGGTGCGATTCGTCGCGGGGTGCGGGGCCGTGGTCTTTCAGGCCCGCAGGGGCCTGGTCTTTCAGGGGCGCGGGGGCCTGGTCTTTCAGGGGCGCGGGGAACTGCGCGAGAAGCCCCACGCACCCGCACCCGACAACGCACCCTCTGCGGCCCAACCCCACGGAGTGATCCCCGGGACTCTAGTGTGGTGGTTCTCGTTGAGGAACGAGAGGCAGCCGGGGGCAGCGGAAGGTCGGAGCGTGGGTAAGAGAAGGCGTGTCGACGAGCGGAAGACCGCGAAGTCGGGGAGGTCACGGCGGCACCTCGTGCTGGGCGGAGTGGCGGTCGCCGCCCTCGGCGGTGGCGCGATGGCCGTGTACACGGTGTTCGGCACCGGCGCGGCCGCCGAGGACGGCTCGGCCGACGCCAAGGCCGTGAAGAGCGGCCCCCTGTCCGCCGCCGAGGTCCGCACGGCCGCGACCACGTTCCTCACGGCCTGGCAGAAGGGCACGGTCGCGAAGGCCGCCGCCGCCACGGACGACTCGACGGCCGCCACGACGGCGTTGACCGGCTTCACCAAGGACGCCCACATCACGGACGTCACCCTCACCCGTGGCAAGCGCACGGGCGACGAGGTGCCGTTCACGGTGAAGGGCACGGTCTCCTTCAAGGGCACCGAGAAGCCGCTGACCTACAAGTCCGCCCTCACCGTCGTACGGGCGAAGAAGGACGGCGAACCCGTCGTCGACTGGCAGCCGTCCGTCGTCCACCCCGAACTCGCCGAGGGCGACCGGCTGGTGACCGGCGAGGCCGGCACTCCCCCGGTCAAGGCCCTCGACCGGGACGGGGGCGAGCTGACGACGAAGAAGTACCCGTCGCTGGGCTCGGTGCTGGACGGTCTGCGCGAGAAGTACGGCAAGAAGGCGGGCGGCAAGGCGGGCGTCGAGCTGCGGATCGTCCGCGCCGACCCCACGGACTCCCCCAAGTCCCCCAAATCCGCGGACTCGGCCAACTCCACCAAGTCCACCGAGTCCACCAAGAAGAAGGCCGCCGACAAGACGCTGCTGGAGCTGAGCAAGGGCACTCCGGGCGAGGTGCGGACGACGCTCAGCCCGGCGCTGCAGGCCGCCGCCGAGGAGAAGGTGGCGGCCACGAAGCGGGCGTCGGTGGTCGTGATGCGGCCCTCCACCGGAGAGATCCTCGCCGCGGCCAACTCCAGCAGCTTCAACGTGGCGTTCCAGGGCTCGCTGGCCCCCGGCTCCACGATGAAGATCGTGTCGTCGGCCCTGCTGATCGACAAGGGCCTGGCCTCGGCGGACAAGGGGCACCCGTGCCCCAAGTACTCGGCGTACGGCGGCTGGAAGTTCCAGAACGACGACAAGTTCGAGATCAAGGGCGGGACGTTCAAGGCGAGTTTCGCCCGCTCCTGCAACACCGCCTTCATCTCCCAGGCGAAGAAGCTGGACGACGACTCCCTGACCAAGGAGGCCCAGCAGGTCTTCGGGCTCGGCCTGAACAACTGGGCCATCGGCGTCTCCAGCTTCGACGGCGCGGTGCCGGTGCAGAGCGACGCCCCGATGGCGGCCTCGCTGATCGGCCAGGGCGGGGTGCGGATGAACCCGCTGAACATGGCGTCCGTGGTCGCGACGGCCAAGACGGGCGTCTTCAAGCAGCCCTACCTGGTCCCGCCGTCCGTCGACGACCGCACCCTCGCGACCGCCTCCCGGCCCATGTCGGAGACGGTCCGCACCCAGCTCGTCGAACTCCTCAAGTACACCGCCGCGGCCGGTACGGCGGCCGAGGCGATGTCGGGTCTCGGCCCCGACTACGGCGCCAAGACCGGCTCCGCCGAGGTCGACGGCCAGAAGGAGCCCAACGGTTGGTTCACCGCCTGGAAGGGCGACCTGGCCTCCGCCGGGGTCGTCCAACAGGGCGGCCACGGCAGCGAGTCGGCGGGCCCGATCGTGGCCGCGCTGCTCAAGGCGGGCAGCGGCGGCTGACAGCGGCGGCCGGCGGTCGGCGGTCGATGGCCGGCGGTTAGTCGCCGGTCGCGTCCGTCCGCTGTACGGAGCGCTCCTGGATCGGCATCTTCTCGTACGCCTCGGACGCCGGACGCAGACACCAGTCGAGCATCGACGGCCAGGGGCCGTAGCCCGAGTCCGGGTTGAGGTGGGCCTCGCCGGGCAGCACGTCGACGGGCAGGCCGAGGGGCCGCGCGTACGCCGTGGCCGCGTCCGGCAGGCAGTACGGGTCGTTGTCGCTGCCGACGACCCGGGTGTACGTCGCCGACGCGGCCAGCCGTTCCGGGGTCAGCGACGGCGGGGCGAACTCGGCGATCTCCGGCTGCTTCAGGGCGAACTCGGGGGACGGCGGGGCCACGAGGAGGACGCGGTCGACGGGGCCGGACAGGATGCCGTCCCGGGCGACGGCGTGCAGCCACAGCAGACAGGCCAGGCTGTGGCAGACCACGGTGATCCGCCGTTCCGCCAACTCGCCGAGCAGCGCGTCCAGTTCCGCGAGCCACCGCTCCAGGTCCGGGTCGTCCGCCTCCGGGAGCTGGGGGTAGGCGACCTCGTGGCCCAGGTCGGTGAGGCGGTCGGCCAGCCAGTGCTGCCAGTGGGTGGGCGGGCGGTGGTTCTGCCAGCCGTGCAGGATGAGGAAGGCGCGGGTGTCGTCGGCGGGCGGGGTTTCTGTCATCCCCCGATCGTCAGCGAAACGGATCGGCCGGTCCAGTGCCGTCTCTGTTGGTGGATGGGATGGAGGGGGGGCGTCCTGGGCTGCGTGCGGGCCGGTGGGGGTTGCTCGCGCAGTTCCCCGCGCCCCTGAAAGCTTCAGGCCCCAGCGGGCCTGAGAAGCACGGGGCGCAGCCCCTGCTTCTCAGGGGCGCGGGGAACTGCGCGAGAAGCCCCACGCACCCGCACCCGCCCACGCACCCCGACAACCCACTCGCATGGCCCCTACACCCACCACTACCGTGCCGCACATGACCACCGACGCGCAGGACACCACCGGCTCCGGAGCCCACCCCCTCTTCGCCGAGGCACTCATCACCCTGGGTCTCGCCGAACTGCACACCCGCATCCGCCGTTTCCCGGAAGCCACCCGCACCGCGGCGGACGCGGCCGCCGCCCTCGGCTGTGAGCTGAGCGAGATCTGCAAGTCGCTGGTCTTCGCGGCGGACGGCGTCCCCGTCCTGGTGCTCATGGACGGCGCGTCCCGCGTCGACGTGGAGCTGGTCCGGCGTGAACTCGGCGCCACGAAGGTCACCCGCGCCCGCGCCGACGTCGTACGGGAGACGACCGGGTACGCGATCGGCGGGGTCCCACCCTTCGGACACCGCACGAGGACGCGCGTCCTCGCCGACCGCTCGCTCCTCGCCCACACGACGGTGTGGGCGGCGGCCGGCACCCCGTACACCGTCTTCCCCATGGAACCCGAGGCGCTGATCGCGCACGCGGGCGCCACTGTCGTGGACGTCCGCGAGCACGACGCGTGACGCCGCTCGTCACCGCGGCGGTGCTGCTCGCCGCGGTCACCCACGCCAGCTGGAACGCGATCGCCCACAGGATCACGGACAAGCTCGTCGGGTTCACGCTGATAGCCGGCGGCGGCACGCTGATCGGGTTCGCGATGGTGCCCTTCGTACCGCTCCCCGAGTCCGACGCGTGGCCGTATCTGATCGCCTCGGTGGTCATTCACCTCGTGTACTACGTGCTGCTGATGACGTCGTTCCGGCTGGGCGACTTCGGCCAGGCGTACCCGATCGCGCGCGGCTCCGCGCCCCTCGTCGTCACCGTCCTCGCGGCGTTCTTCGCGCACGAGGTGCCGGACGGCTGGGCGGCGGCCGGCATCCTGCTGAGCTGCGCCGGGCTGACCGGCGTCGCCCTGTGGGGACTGCGTGGCGGGAGGCCGCACTGGGCGGCGATCGGGGCGGCGCTGGCCACGGGCCTGTCGATCGCCGCGTACACGGTCGTGGACGGCCTCGGTGTCCGGGCCTCCGGGTCCGCGATGGCCTACATCGCCTGGCTCATGGCGCTGGAGGGGCTCGCGATCCCCGCGTACGCGCTCTGGCGGTGGCGCGGGGAGACGGTCGCGCGGCTCCGGCCGTTCGCCGGTGTGGGCCTCCTCGGCGCCGCGCTGTCCGTGGCTGCGTACGGGCTGGTCCTGTGGGCCCAGACGAAGGCCGAGTTGGCGCCCATCGCGGCCCTGCGGGAGTCGTCGATCATCGTGGGGGCGGCGATCGGGGCGGTGTTCTTCAAGGAGCGGTTCGGGGCGCCACGGCTGGTGGCGGCGGGGCTGCTGGTGGTGGGGATCGGGCTGATGCTGCGGGCCGGGTAGACGGGTCGTGGACCGGTCGTGGACCGGTCGTGGACCGAGGTTCGGACCGGGAGCCGGGGCGGGAGCCGGGGCGGGCACCGCGCAGGTCGTGCATCCCCCGGCGGGGAGGAGCACTCTGGAAAGAGCGGTTCCGGAGGTGATCGTGATGATGAAGACCGCAGTCGGATGGCACATCGAGCTGGAGTTCCAGGAGGACGATCAGCGCACACGGGCGGCGGCCGTCGTACGGCTCCCCGACGGGAAGGAGGTACGCGCCAACGGCTACGCCAGCCGCCACCAGACCGACGCCAATCAGCCCCGGGTCGGCGAGGAGATCGCCGGGGCCAGGGCCTTGAACGAGCTCGCCATGAAGCTGCTCACCAAGGCCCACGACGAGATAGACGAGGCATCGGGCAGGACGTCCCACCCGATCGCCCTCTGAAGCCTCTGAGCAGGCGGCCCGCAGGCACCCGGCGACGAGGCGCTCCCCACCCCGGCCGACCCCGCGCGGCCGGGGTCCCGGGTGCCCAACAGGCCCGTTTCCTCCCTGTGGTTGACTGACCCCGTGCTGCACGAGTCGGTCTTCCGGTCCGTGGACCTCCCGGTGGACGCCCGGTTCGAGGCCTGGGCGGAGCTGCTGCGACAGACGCACGCGCCCATGGACCTGGTCCCCATCCCCCTCTCGACGGCCGACCGCGGCCACCACCCCGGCGCCGACTACCACGCGCACCAACGCCTGATCGCCCTCGGTGACGTGACGATCTGGCCCGCCACCTTCGACCCGATCGTCTTCCGCCGCACCCCGAGAATGGTCCGGCAGTCCGACCCGGAGACGTTCCATCTCTCCCTCCTCCTCCAGGGCGAGGGCGCCGCCAGCTGGGGCAGACAGCAAACCGCGTACGAGGCCCAGGACTTCCACGTCAACTGCACCTCGATGGCGTACGACATCCTCACCGGCACCGAACCGGTCACCACCGTCGGCGTCGAGATACCCCGCTCCCTCGTCGCCCTGCCCGCGCACAGCGCGGACCGGGTGGTCGGCAGCCGTCTGTCGGGGCGGGAGGGCGTCGGCGCGCTGCTCGCGCAGTTCCTGATACGGCTGGCGGAGGACACGACCCCGTACGGACCGGCCGACGCGCCCCGCCTGGGCACGGTCGTCGCCGACCTGATCACCGCGCTCTTCGGCCACGTCGCCGACACGCAGCCGCGGCTGACGCCGGAGGCCCACAGGCGGACGCTGCTGCTGAACGTCAAGGTCTTCATACGACGGCATCTGAGCGACCCCGACCTGACCCCCGCGGCCATCGCCACCGCCCACCACATCTCCCGCAGCTATCTGCACCGGCTCTTCCAGGAGGAGGGCCTGACCGTCGCGACGTACGTCCGCGACCAGCGGCTGCGGAACGCGTACCGCGATCTCACCGCCCCCGACCCGGTGCTGCGGGCCACCCCGATCCACGCGATCGGCGCGCGCTGGGGGTTTCCCCGGGCGGCCGAGTTCAGCCGGGCGTTCCGTACGGTGTACGGGCTGCCGCCGAGTGAGCTGCGGAGCCGGGTGGCCGCCCAGTGAGCCGCGGAGCCGGGGGCCCCCGGGGGGCGGTGAACAGTGGACTCGTTGCCAAGTGACAGTGGACCGTCTGCCAACGACATGCGGGGGAATTCGTCGCATCCTGGTGATCGCCGCCGCGGAGGGCGGCCGTCCGGATCACCGGGATCGGGCCAGGACACACGGGGGAGCCCTGGGCCGGTCCGGCCGCTCACCGCGACGGCCGCCTTCCGCGAGGTGCGGCCGGCGCCGCGAGCCGGAGGCCGCGCCCCTCGGCCGTTCAGCCCTTCAGCGCCTCCCGCACCGCCCTCACCAGCGCCTGCGCCCTCGGGTCCGCCGTCACCGTCTTGCGGTAGCCGTTCGTGACGTAGCCGAAGGCGATGCCGGACTCGGGGTCGGCGAAGCCGAGCGGGCCGCCTCGGCCGGGGTGTCCGAAAGAGGTCGGGGCCAGCAGCGGGGAGGCGGTCCCGTGGAGCATGTAGCCGAGCCCGAAGCGGGTGTTGATGACGAGGACGCGGTCGGGACCGGAGGACTCCTCTGCGCGGGCCGCGGCCAGGGTCGCCGGGGCGAACAGCCGTACGCCGTCGACCTCGCCGACGAGCGCCGCGTAGAAGCGGGCCAGGCCGTCCGCCGTGGCGATGCCGTTGGTCGCCGGGAGCGCGGACGCGCGGTACGCCGGGTCGTTCTGGTCGGGGAACGGGGTGATCGCGGCGAACGCGCGGCGTGTGAGGGAGTCGGGGTCGTCGTAGGCCTCGGTGACCGAGCGCTTGGCGCGGACCCGGAGGCCGCCGGTGGGCTCGGGCGCCGACTCCAGGCGCCCGGCGCGGCCGACCCGGCCGGTCGCCTCCACCGGGTCCGGCAGGCCCAGCCACAGGTCGTCGGCCAGGCCCAGCGGGGCGGCGATGTCGGACGCGATCCACTCGCCGGTGCCCCGGCCGGTCACCCGCCGGACCAGTTCGTCGAGCAGCCAGCCGTAGGTGAGTGGGTGGTAGCCGTGGGCGGTGCCGGGCTCCCACGCGGGGGTCTGCGCGGCGACGGCCTCGGGGCCCCGGCGCGGGTCCAGGGCCTCGGCGGGGGTGAGGGGGTGGTCCAGGACCGGGAGCCCGGCGCGGTGGTTGAGCACGTGCCGCACCAGGACGCGGTCCTTGCCGTGCGCCTTGAACTCCGGCCAGTACCGGCCCACTGGCGCGTCGAGGTCCAGTACCCCGCGCTCGGCCAGCATCAGTGGTACGGCGGCGGCGACGCCCTTGGTGGCCGAGCGCATGATCTGGGCGGTGTTCCGCTGCCAGGGTTCGGTGCCGTCGACGTCCCGGGTGCCGGCCCACAGGTCGACGACCCGGCGCCCGTGCCGGTACACGACCACGGCCGCGCCCCGCTCGCCGAGTGCCTCGAAGTTGCGTACGAACGCGGCCCTGACCGGTTCGAAGCCCTCGGCGACCGTACCGTTCACGTCCACGTCGGTGCTCCCTGTCCGTTCACTCGCCGCGTCGCTCGCCACGGCGACGGGTGCAACGTACCCGCACGGCCCCGGATTCCCCCGTCCGGGGCCTGTCGAGCCCGCCGCCCGGGCCGCCTGTGCCGGCTGGGCCGCCTCAGCCCAGCACGATCGTGACGTCGATGTTGTCGCGGGTCGCGTTCGAGTACGGGCAGACCTGGTGGGCCGCGTCGACGAGCTTGGCCGCGATGTCCTGGTCGATGACCGGGAGGGAGACACTGAGGGCGACGGCGAGGCCGTAACCGCGCTGCTGGTTGGGGCCGATGCCGACCTTCGCGGCGACGGTGGAGCCGGTGAGGTCGTAGCCCGCGCGGCGGCCGACGAGGACCAGCGCGTTGTGGAAGCAGGAGCTGTACCCCGCGGCGAACAGCTGCTCGGGGTTGGTGCCGTCGCCGTCACCGCCCATCGCCGGAGGCATCGCGACCTTGAGGTCGATCTGGCCGTCCTGACTGCTGATGTAGCCGTCGCGACCGCCGTGCGCGGTGGCCTCGGCGACGTACATGATCTTCGTCGGCCGGGTGTCGGGACGCGTATCGGAACGGGTCTCCACCGCGGTGTCGTCAGTCATTCCCTTGGCCTCCCCCAGGACGAGCGCGTGGCCTCCCCAGGACAGGCGCGCACAAATACATCGTGCACAAGGTACCGGTCGGTAGGGGAGAGCGGTTACCAGGGGGTAGTAACCGGGGGTAACACAAGGTCACCTTCGGCCGTGCTCAGCGACCCGCCGCGGGCGCGCTCAACGGCCTGCCGCCTGGGCCGCCCGCGCCGTCAGCTGCCACAGCTCCTCGCGCAGCCGGGCCACGTCCGGGCCCTGCATACCGGTGGCGGCGGCGAGGGCGGCGGGGACGGCGGCCGCGCGGTCCCGGAGCTGCTCGCCGCGCCCGGTGAGGGCGATCCGCACCGATCGTTCGTCGCGCGGGGACCGCTCCCGGCGCAGCAGTCCGGCCGACTCCAGCCGCTTCAGCAACGGCGAGACCGTGCCGTAGTCGAGGCGCAGGGTGCCCGCCAGTTCCTTGACGCTGGTCTCGCCGTGCTCCCAGAGGGAGAGCATGACCAGGTACTGCGGGTAGGTCAGGCCGAGTTCGTCGAGCAGCGGACGGTACGCGGCGGTGACCGCGCGCTGGGCCGCGTAGAGGGCGAAACACAACTGCTCGTCGAGGAGCAGCGAGCCGTGCCGGGGCGCATCCGCTGGGTTCGTCACGGGGTCCATTGTCGCGGACGCCGTATTCGTCTGCGGGTCCGGTGGGGGTTGCTCGCGCAGTTCCCCGCGCCCCTGAAAAGCAGGGGCTGCGCCCCGTGCTTTTCAGGCCCGCAGCCCCTGCTTTTCAGGGGCGCGGGGAAC
>NZ_JARGEE010000251.1:0-13290 GCF_033794485.1 Streptomyces sp. MB09-02B | reverse complement strand
CCTGCACCCGCGCCCTCGCTCTCGTGCGACCCGCAGCCGCCCCCGGCGTGCGATCCGCACCCCGCGCTCTCCCCGGACCCGCAGCCCCCACCGGCGGTCACGGTCGCCCGGTGCTCCGGGAGCGTCACCTGCTCGGCGCCCTCCACCTCGAACCCGGCGTCCGCGATCATCTCCAGGTCGGCCTTGCCCGCCTGACCCTCGCTGGTGAGGTAGTCGCCGAGGAAGATGGAGTTGGCCAGGTGCAGGGCGAGCGGCTGCATCGTGCGCAGATGGACCTCGCGGCCGCCCGCGATCCGCACCTCGACGTCCGGGCAGACGAACCGCACCATCGCCAGGATCCGCAGACAGCGCTGCGGGGTCAGGTTCCACTCCTTGGCGAGTGGGGTGCCCTCGAACGGGATCAGGAAGTTCACCGGCACGGAGTCCGGGTCCAGTTCGCGCAGCGAGAAGACCACGTCGACCAGGTCCTCGTCACTCTCGCCCATGCCGGCGATCAGACCCGAGCAGGCCGAAAGACCCGCCGCGTGTGCCTTCTGCACCGTGTCCACCCGGTCGGCGTACGTGTGGGTCGTCGTGATCTCGCCGTACGTCGCCTCGGACGTGTTCAGGTTGTGGTTGTAGGCGTCCGCGCCCGCCTCGCGCAGCCGCTCCGCCTGGCCGTCGGAGAGCAGACCCAGGCAGGCGCACACCTCGACGCCCTCGTTCTGGTCCTTGATCGCCTTGATGGTGTCGGAGACCCGGTCGACGTCCCGGTCGGTCGGGCCGCGCCCGGACGCCACCAGACAGACCCGCTTGGCGCCCCCGGCGAGCCCGGCCGCGGCGGCCTCGGAGGCCTCGTCGGGCTTGAGCCAGGTGTACTTGAGGATGCCGGCGGTCGAGCCGAGCCGCTGGGAGCAGTAGGAGCAGTCCTCGGGGCAGAGGCCGGACTTGAGGTTGACCAGATAGTTCAGTTTCACCCGGCGCCCGAACCAGTGCCGGCGCACCTTCCCGGCCGCGGCCACCACGTCCAACAGCTCGTCGTCGGAGGTGCCGAGGACGGCGAGCGCCTCGGCACGGCTCAGCGGCTCGCGCCGGAGCCCCTTGTCCACCAGCGTGTTCAGCAGGTCCATGAGAGCCGATCCTGTCCTACGGGACCGCTCCCGGCCAAGGATGGTTCGGACAACAGAGTGGGATCGACGTGTGGGTATTGCCACATCGTGGGCGGCTGGTCCGGCCGTTAGTGTCTGTGCACTGCCTACAAAAGCCCTCGCCGTGCCGTCCACGACGGCGCGGCGCCGCGGGCTGCCCACACCACCCCGGAGGACCCATGGCGTTCGGCTGGATCGACGAGCAGGCCTCGGCGCGCCGCCGGGCCGGGCTGGTACGGACCCTGCGCCCCCGGCCCGCCGACTCGCCGCTCCTCGACCTCGCGAGCAACGACTACCTGGGTCTGGCCCGGCACCCCGAGATCACCGAGGGCGCCGCCGAGGCCGCGCGCCGCTGGGGCGGCGGCGCCACCGGCTCCCGACTCGTCACCGGCACCACCGAACTCCACGCCGAACTGGAGCGGGAACTCGCCGACTTCTGCGGCTTCGAGGCCGCCCTCGTCTTCTCCTCCGGCTACGCGGCCAACCTGGCCGCCGTCACCGTGCTCGCCCCGCACGGCTCCCTGATCGTCTCGGACGCGGGCAACCACGCCTCCCTCATCGACGGCTGCCGGCTGGCCCGGGGCACCACCCAGGTCGTGGCCCACGCCGACCCGGAGGCGGTCCGCAAGGCGCTCGCCACGGGCGGCGGGCTGCCTGCCGTGGCCGTCTCCGACACGGTGTTCTCCGTGGACGGCGACGCCGCCCCGCTCGTTTCCCTCGCCGCCGCCTGCCGTGAGTTCGGCGCCGGGCTCGTGGTGGACGACGCGCACGGGCTCGGGGTCCTCGGCGACGGCGGCCGGGGCGCGGCGCACGCGTCCGGCCTCGCGGGCGCCCCCGACGTGGTCGTGACGGTCACGCTGTCGAAGTCGCTGGGCAGTCAGGGCGGTGCCGTACTCGGCCCCGCGAAGGTCATCGACCATCTGGTCAACGCGGCCCGGACGTTCATCTTCGACACGGGCCTCGCCCCCGCGGCGACGGGCGCGGCGCTCGCCGCGCTCCGGCTGCTGCGCCGTGAGCCCGAGCGCGCCGCACGGGCCCGCGAGGTGGCGCGCGAACTCCACACACGGCTGACGGCGTCGGGCCATGAAGCGGTGCGGCCCGACGCCGCCGTGGTGTCCGTACGCGCGCCGTCGCCGGATCAGGCGGTGCGCTGGGCGGCGGACTGCCGTGCGGCGGGTCTCGCCGTCGGCTGTTTCCGCCCACCGTCCGTGCCGGACGGCGTGTCCCGGCTGCGGCTGACCGCACGCGCGGATCTCACGCGGGGGCAGATCGACCGAGCCGTGGGAATCATCGGCGATACGCGACCGTGAGTCGGCGTCAGGGCCGGGCGTCGCCGTAAGCGGAAGTACGAACGCTGTCGGTGACGGTCACCGAAGCGTGGTGATGAATCCCTCCCAGGCGTCGGGGTCGAACAGCAGGGCGGGCCCCGCCGTGTTCTTCGAATCGCGTACGGCCACCAGGCCGGCCCAGCGGCCGGACGCGGGACGGGCCGTCTCCACGCAGTTGTTCATTCCCGTGCTGCGACTGCTGCGCAGCCATCGCACTCCGCGTAGTGCGGTACTGGTGGGTACGTTCCGAGGCAGTGCGGACATGGTGCCTCCTTACGCGCCGGCGGCTAGCCCGGCGATGTAATCCAACGAGTCCTCGGGCGAAAGGGCGTGGATCTGAAGGGCGTTGAAGGCCTCGACATACGCCTTGAGGTCTTCTTTCCGCTCGAGGTAGAGGCTACTCGTCAAGTGGTCGAGAACAACCACGTCCAGATCGGATGTGCTCCTGAATGAGAAAATTACGAAAGGACCCGTGAGGCCGATGTGCGCCCCGGCAGTGAACGGCAGCACCTGCAGTCGCACCTGAGGAAGGCGGGCCGCCTCGACGAGCCGGCCCAGCTGCCGGGCCATGATCTCGGGACCGCCCACCTCACGTCGGAGAACACCCTCGTCGAGCACGGCACTCAGCTTCAGCGGCGGGTTCCCGCGCAGGACCTCCTGCCGCGCGAGCCGCACTTCCACGAGTGCGTCGATTTTGTCGTCTTCCAGCCCCTCCACCGCGGCCCGGGTCACCGCCCGCGCGTACTCGGGAATCTGCAGCAGGCCCGGCACCACCGACGTCTCCAGCGTCCGCATCCCCCCGGCCTGCGACTCCAGACTGATGAAATCCCGGTACGTCGGCGGCAGTACGCCCCGGTAGGCGTGCCACCAGTTGTGCCGCCCGCCGCCGTCCTCGGAGCCCGCGAGCGCCAGGAGCAGCTCCCGTAACTCGGTGTCGGCGACCCCGTACGCGTCCAGCAGCTTGCGTACGTCCGCGGGCTTCACCCCGCTCGCGCCCGTCTCGATCCGGCTCACCTTGGACTGGTGCCAGCCCACCCGATGGGCCGCCTCGATACTGGTGAGCGCGGAACGGGTGCGCAGGACACGCAACTCGGCACCGAGCTTGCGGCGGCGCACCGCCGGACCGTACTGCATGGGATTCTCCTTCCGCCCGGCGCGCGAGGTCGGGGGTGACGACAGAGGATGGACGAAGACGCCACCCAAATACGGTCGGCCGTCGGATAGTTCACCGGTTCGAGCGACAGATATATGCACATCTTGGTGGATCGCCACCCGTGACAGCCCAGGTAGTGGCAGTCTGGCGCGAAGCACCAGTCCGGGACCGTAGTCGAACCATCCGCTCCCTGTCGGACATCCGGTCCCGTGGGAAAGGGACGCCTCGCCATGGCAGATCACCTGGAAGCATCCGTCACTCTGCCGAGCGATCCCGCCTCGGTGTCCACGGCCCGGAACTACGTCGCCGGCGTGCTCGCCGAATGGGGCCTGCCGGGTGACACCGACATCGCGGACACCGTGCGCCTGATCGTGTCCGAGCTCGCCACCAACGCCGTCCAGCACACCCTCGGTCAGTCGCCCACCTTCACGGTGGACATCGCCCTCGACCGGGACGAGCACCTGCGCATCGGCGTCACCGACAGCCATCCACGCTTTCCGAAACGGCTGCCGGCCGCCGTCCAGCAGGACAACGGCCGGGGCATGGTCATCATCCGCTGGCTGACCGCCGAGTGCGGGGGCAGGCTCAGCGTCAGACCCACCCGGGAGGGCGGCAAGACGGTGGCGATCGAACTGCCGTGGACCGTCCCGGTGCGGCCGTTCAGCGCGGGCGGTCCGCAGGAACCCTGACGGGGCCCTCGTCCGGCGCCGGGCGTGCCGACGGGTCGTCGCGGTCGGAGAAGCGGACCACCAGTTTCGGGAGCGCGGCCCACAGGAGCAGGCAGACGAGGAAGGTGCCGGCCCCGGCGGCCATCCCCGCCTTCCGGCCGAGCGTCACGTCCACGACGAGCATGACGGAACCGGTGAAGGCCGGCATCAGCACGATCAGGCCCGCGGTGGCCAGCCGGGACGACACCTGGACGATGAGGGGCTTGGCGTTCTGCTGGAAGAGCGAGCGGTGCAGGGCGGCCGGGGCGGTGAAGAGCGTCGCCGCGAGGACCGCGAGCAGCAGGGTGACGACGTAGGTGGCGCGCTGGAAGGAGTCCAGGTCCGGGAAGCGCGGGGTGAAGGCCAACGTCAACAGGAACGCGAAGAGGATCTGCACCCCGGTCTGGGTAACGCGCAACTCCTGGAGCAGTTCGGAGAAATTGCGGTCGGCGCGTTCGAGAGGGGTCTCGTTGCGTGCGGGGCGGGTGCGTTCGTCGGCCATGGTCGAACGGGTATCCAAAACCGCCGGTCGCACGCGCGGGGGCGGCGGAGCTCTCCGCCGCCCCCGGCGGTGGGTCAGCGGACCCGGCCGTACCAGACGTTCTTCGTCCACAGCTTCTGCAGCCGGACGACGTCACCCGTCTTCGGCGAGTGCCAGATCTTTCCCTTCCCCGCGTAGATACCGACGTGGTACACGTTCGAGCCCGAGTGGAAGAAGACGAGGTCTCCGAGCTTGCGGCTGCTCGCGGAGATGTGCTTCGTCTTGTTGTACTGCTGCTGAGCAGTACGGGGCAGCTTCTTGCCCGCCTTCTTGAACGAGTAGAGCGTCAGCCCTGAGCAGTCGAACCTGCTCGGGCCCACGGCGCCGTACTTGTAAGGGGAGCCCTTCTTGGAAGCCGCGACCTTGAGTGCCTTCGACGCCACCGTGGCGGCCTCGGCGCCGGATGCGGCGCCCGGGACCACGATGCTGCCGCTGACAGCGGCGATGGTCAGAGCCGAGGCCGTGCCGGCCCGGGTCAACAGCGACGGGACACGATTCAGCGCAGTCATGCGCAACCCTTCGTCAGCCGCCTGTGAAGGATGACCTGTCGGATTCGGGCTGGCGAAGTTGCCCGGCCGCTGACGCGGCTTCACCCCAAGGGCTGCTCGGCGCGGTCATGGTTCGACCGTTCCGGCGACCCGTCGTGCTTGGGTCCTCCACTCCTGCCGATGCACTTCTGTCGACCGGTCATCCGGGCGGCGGCAGGACTCGGCGTCCACCCGGATCGCCCCGCCGCTGTGGCGGGGGCTTGTCGTCAGGAAGGGATCTTGACGCACTCAAGTCCGAAAATCCCAACGGAACCGGGGATTTGTGGTCTTACTCACCACTCGCCCGTTCGGGTGGACAGGCCACTTTCGGCTGTTGTGTCCAGGCGGTCGAGGAGGTCCGCACCAGCACCGGAATGACATGTTCCGCCCCGGTGCCAGGCATGTTGCGCAACTTCACAGGTCCTCACGACGTATGGGCCGATGGGTCGATCGTGGTAGGCCGTCCGGACGGCGCGAAACCTGGACCGGACGCTCCGTCAGTAGTACGGCGAGCGACCCGGGATCGGTTCAGGCGCGTTCAGGCGGGTGAGTCCTCCGGCTCCGGCGGTAGCGCGACCCGGCCCGCCCGTCGCTCGCCGTCCAGGACCCGCAGGGCTCGCGCGAGCGTCGGGGCGTGCACCTCGTGCTCCCCGCGCCTGTGCATCAGTTCGAGCGCGTCGAGCAGGGCGGTCGCCTTGGTGACGAGAGCCTGCGCCGCGCGCAACCCGCGGTACGTGTCGCCCGGACGGGCCGGATTGATCCGGCCGAGCAGGTCGACCACGTCCAGGTAACGGTCGATCAGCTCGGCCTCGGCGCGCGTGAGCGCGGGCAACGGCGGCAGTTCGGGCGGCAGCATCGGCGGCTCACCTCGCGCCGGGGAGCGTACGCGAGGTCCGGTGGCTCGGGATCACCCGATCGGCCAGGCCGTACTCCACCGCCGCCTCCGCGTCGAGGAACGTGTCCCGCTCGATGTCGGCGCTGATCCGCTCGGGGCTCCGGCCCGTGTGCCGGGCGAGCATCTCCTCCAGCCTCCGGCGGTTGCGCGTCAACTCCGCGGCCTGGATCGCCAGATCACTGGCCTGCCCCTCGATCCGGTGGGCCACCGCCGGCTGGTGGATCAGCACGCGAGCCCCCGGCAGCACGAACCGCTTGCCCGGCGTGCCCGCCGCGAGCAGCACCGCGGCGGCCGAGCCCGCCTGCCCCAGGCAGACGGTCTCCACGTCGCAGGTGACGAAGCGGATCGTGTCGTAGAGGGCCGTCATCGCGCTGAACGAGCCGCCGGGCGAGTTGATGTACAGCGAGATGTCGCGGTCCGGCGACTGGTGCTCAAGGTGCATGAACTGCGCCATCACGTCGTTCGCCGACGTGTCGTCGATCTGCGTCCCGAGGAACACGATCCGTTCTTCCAGCAACTTCGCATACGGATCCATCGTTCGGTGACCCGCACTGGTGCGCTCGGTGAACTCGGGCAGCGCATGACGGGCCGACGGTCCGTTCGCGGGTATGCGGTTGGCGGGCATGCGGTTCGCAGGCATGGGACGCGCCTCCTCTGATCGACTTCTGTAAGAAATGTACAGGACGTACTCAGGGGGGATGAGGGGATCGGCCGAAAGCGAAAATTCCCGCGGAGCCCGGCTCGCCCGGAACGGGATCTTCCGCTCGGGGCGGTGCGAGGCGCCCGGTCTAAGCTGGACTGCATGGCCTACGAGATTCCGGTGACGCAAGCCAGGGCTGAGCTCGCCGATCTGATCAACCGCGTGGTCTACGGCGGCGAGCGCGTCGTCGTGACGCGGCACGGCAAACCCCTCGTCGCCCTGGTCTCCGCGGCCGACCTGGAGCAACTCGAAGCCCTCCAGGAGCCGGCCGACGAGCCGGTGATCAGCGCCGTCTCCCGAGTCCGCGAGGTCGCACCGACGGCGCGGGAGCAGCAGCGCTTCGGTATCGCGGCCGAGCATCGGGGGCCTGGGGCGTCCTAGGGCTCCTTGGACTCCTTGGACTTCTTGGACTCCTTGTGCGAGTGGTGGGGGTGCCCGCTAGGCCGTGTCATCGCGCGCGACGAACCCGGCGACGTCGGCGAACCTCCCCGGGATACTGATCGCTCATGGATGAGGTCGAAGTCGTCGTCGCCCATTCCGAGCGCGCGACCCTGCGCGTGGGTGACGTGTTCCTGAAGGTGGACGCCGATCAGGCGCGTATCGACGCCGAGGTCGAGGTGATGTCCCGCGCGCCGGTCCCGACCCCGGAGGTCCTGTGGCGCAAGCCGCACGTGCTGGCGATCGCCGCACTGCCGGGGACGACGCTCGGACGCCTCGGCGGGCCGTCGGTCGGGGCGCCGGCGGGGTGGGCCGCGGCGGGCGCCGCCATCCGGAAACTGCACGACGCGCCGTTGCCGCCCCGGCCGGGACGGGCCGGCCGGGACATCGTCGCGCTGGCGGCGGAACTCGACGACGAGTGCGCATGGCTCGTGGCGAACGGCGTCCTGCCCGCCGACCTGGTCGCCCGCAATCGCAGGGTCGCCGAGGCCGCGCTGCGGCCTTGGACCCCGGCGTTCACGCACGGCGACCTGCAGATCGCGCACGTCTTCGTCGACGGCGACGAGGTCACGGGCATCATCGACTGGTCCGAGGCGGGCCGGGGCGATGCCCTGTACGACCTGGCCACCTTCACGCTCGGCCATGAGGAGCACCTCGACGACGTCATCGCCGGGTACGACGCCGGCACTGGCACCGGCGCTGGCAGCGGCATCGACGTCGACATCGAGGTGATCCACGCGTGGTGGTCGTTGCGAAGTCTGCTGATCGTCCGCTGGCTCATCGAGCACGGCTTCGACCCCTTCGCGCCGGGCTGTGAGGTCGACGTCCTGAGATCCCGGATGTGAGGGCCGGGCGGGCCCGGTCTCCCGCGTGTACGGCGAAAAAGCCGCCGAAAGACCGTGCGCCCCCGTCCGCTACAGCGGGGGCGCACGGCCGGTCCGGCATCGAGCAGCAGTCACCGGGTGAGTCCGTGAGTCCGTGAGTAGTTCGTGACTAGTCAGTGAGCCGGGGTCGGGGTCGGGCTCGCGACCGGGGTCGGCTCCGTGGTCGACGGTCCGGTGGGCCGGATGCGGCGCTTGCGCAGGTCGCCCAGGAGGATCGCCGTCAGACCGAAGGTGGCCCACGCGGTCAGCACCAGGGCCGGGGCCAGGGCGCCGGCGCCGTCGAAGAAGGACACCGACCTGAGGAGCGACGCCCCCGCGCCCGGCGGGAGAAGCTGACCGAGGGCGCCCGCCGGCTCGGGGAGCATCTCGGGCGCCGAGACGGCGCCCGCGAACGGGTTGCCGAGGAACACGATCAGCAGGGCGCCCAGACCGATGCCCGCCTTGCCCAGCAGCGCCGCGAATCCGGCCACGGTGGCGCCGACGGCCAGGGTCGCCAGGCTCAGCACGCCGGCCTCGGCCCACCAGTGACCGCCGAGCGCACCGAGCCAGCTGTCGGCGAGGGTG
The DNA here is from genome assembly GCF_033794485.1 of Streptomyces sp. MB09-02B. Taxonomy (NCBI): domain Bacteria; kingdom Bacillati; phylum Actinomycetota; class Actinomycetes; order Kitasatosporales; family Streptomycetaceae; genus Streptomyces; species Streptomyces sp. MB09-02B. The sequence continues at coordinate 4,426 of NZ_JARGEE010000251.1, read as the reverse complement.
GCGGCCACGGCCCCGACCAGCACGGCGGCTCCGACCAGCGCGCCGACCGCACGACCCCGACGCAGCCCGAGCAGGGTGACCAGGACGCCGGAGGCGGTACCGGCCAGGGCCAGCGGCAGCACGCTCGAACCGAAGGCCGAGCCCCGCGGGTCGTTCGCCGGTGTCGCCACCACATCGGTGGTCGCCACCTGGACGCCTTCCTCGGCGGCCTGTTGTGTCACGGCCTGCTGCAGCAACTGGGCGACCATCGGGCTCGCGGCCGAAGCGGTGAGCAGCTTGGGCCCGGCCTGGGAGACGACCACCGCGCCGTATACGGTCCGGTCCTCGATCGCGTCCCGCGCGGCCGCCTCGTCGGCGTAGCGGTGGATCTCGAACGCGCCGTCCCGCTGCTCCAGCTGTCGCTCGACCTGGGCGACGGCGGTCGCCGGTCCCGCCACGCCGAGCGGCAGGTCGCGGGGCGCGGTGCGGGCGTTGGGCCAGGCGAAGGCCCACAGGGCGAGCGCCGCGACGAGTGGGATCAGGATGATGATCGCGACCATACGGCGGCCGGGGGGTACTGAGTGGCTCGGGGTCGCCGTGCCGGTGGGTGCGGCGGACGGGGCGGACATGTGGGTCTCCTAAAAAGAAGGATCGTTCGTTTTTCTTGAGCTCACCATGCTCCCGAGGGGTCGCGCTTGTCAAGAAGGAACGTTCGTTTTACGTTTGGCGGCATGCCCCGCGTATCCCAGGAGCGCCTCGACGCCCGCCGCCGCCAGATCCTCGACGCCGCCTCCCGCTGCTTCGCCCGCAACGGCTTCCACGCCACGTCCATGCAGGACGTGCTGAAGGAGGCCGACCTCTCCGCAGGGGCGGTCTACCGGTACTTCAGCGGCAAGGAGGAACTGATCGCCGCGATCGTCGGCTCGGTCCTCGCCGAGGTGCGTGAGGCGTTCGAGGAGGCCGTTCTGGAGAGTCCGCCTCCGCCGCCGGACGTGCTGATCGGCACGGTGCTGCGCCGGATCCTGCACCGGCAGCCCACGCTGGGCGAGGCGGGGGAGTCCCTCTATCCGAGGCTGATGATCCAGGTCTGGGCCGAGACCCTGCGCAATCCCGAGCTGCACGCCATCCTGGAGGGCGGGTTCGCCGAGGTCCGCAAGCCATGGATCAAGATCGTCGAGGCGTACCAGGACGCCGGCATGATGCGGGCCGACATCCCCGCGCTCAGCGTCGCGCGGACGATGGTGGCGCTCGCCCAGGGGGTCGTCGCCCAGTACGCGCTCTTCGGGGACGTACCGATCCAGGGGGTCGAGCTGGGCGTGCAGGCGCTGATGAGCATGGGCGACCCGAGGACCCGGGACTGACCGGGGCGAGGCGTTAACGTCGCCGAAACGCCACCCAATTAGCCTGCGGCCACGCCACCAGCGATTTTGCCCGGTGGCGAGGCAACCGGATCCCGCACGGTCCGGAGCGAGGATGTGAGGTGGACGCCGTGCAACTGACCCCGCACGAGCAGGAGAGGCTGCTGATCCATGTGGCGGCCGACGTGGCGGAGAAGCGCCGGGCCCGCGGCCTGAAGCTGAACCACCCCGAGGCCGTCGCGCTCATCACCGCGCACCTCCTCGAAGGCGCGCGGGACGGCCGTACGGTGGCCGAACTCATGGCGTCCGGGCGGCAGTTGCTCACCCGGGACGACGTCATGGAGGGCATCCCCGAGATGATCCACGACGTCCAGGTCGAGGCGACCTTCCCGGACGGCACCAAGCTCGTCACCGTCCACGACCCGATCGTCTGAGGGGGCGGCCGTGATTCCCGGAGAGATCCTCTTCGCCGCCGACCCGATCGTCTACAACGAGGGCCGTGACGTCACCCGGCTCACCGTCCTCAACGCCGCCGACCGCCCCGTCCAGGTCGGCTCCCACTACCACTTCGCCGAGGCCAACCCCGGCCTGGAGTTCGACCGCGCCGCCGCCCGCGGCAAGCGGCTGAACGTCGCCGCCGGCACCGCCGTGCGCTTCGAGCCCGGGATCCCCGTCGACGTCGAACTCGTCCCGCTCACCGGCGCCCGTGTCGTGCCCGGCCTGCGCGGGGAGACCGGAGGTGCCCTCGATGCCTGAGATCTCGCGTGCCGCGTACGCCGACCTGTTCGGCCCCACCACCGGTGACCGCATCCGGCTCGCTGACACCGATCTGCTCGTCGAGATCGAGGAGGACCGCTCCGGCGGGCCCGGACTCGCCGGTGACGAGGCCGTGTTCGGCGGCGGCAAGGTCATCCGCGAATCCATGGGCCAGGCCCGCGCTACGCGCGCAGAAGGCACCCCGGACACGGTCATCACCGGTGCGGTGATCATCGACCACTGGGGCATCGTCAAGGCCGACATCGGCATCCGCGACGGCCGGATCACCGGCATCGGCAAGGCCGGCAACCCCGACACCATGGACGGGATCCACCCCGACCTGGTCATCGGCCCCGAGACGGAGATCATCGCGGGCAACGGGCGGATCGTCACCGCCGGCGCCATCGACGCCCACGTCCACTTCATCTGCCCGCAGATCGCCGACGAGGCCCTGTCGTCCGGGGTCACGACCCTGGTCGGCGGTGGTACGGGACCGGCGGAGGGCTCGAAGGCCACGACCGTCACGCCCGGCCCGTGGCACCTCGCCCGGATGCTGGAGGCGATGGAGCAGTACCCGCTCAACATCGGCTTCCTCGGCAAGGGCAACACGGTCTCGCACGAGGCGATGCTGTCCCAGATCCGCGGGGGCGCCCTCGGACTCAAGCTGCACGAGGACTGGGGTTCGACCCCGGCCGTCATCGACGCCTCGCTGACCGTCGCAGAACAGACCGGCATTCAGGTCGCCATCCACACGGACACCCTCAACGAGGCCGGTTTCGTCGGGGACACGCTCGCCGCGATCGCCGGACGCGGCATCCACGCCTACCACACCGAGGGCGCGGGCGGCGGGCACGCGCCCGACATCATGACCGTGGTCTCCCAGCCGCACGTCCTGCCCAGCTCCACCAACCCGACCCGGCCCTACACCGTCAACACCGCCGAGGAACACCTCGACATGCTGATGGTCTGCCACCACCTGAACGCGGCCGTACCCGAGGACCTCGCGTTCGCCGAGTCCCGGATCCGGCCGTCGACCATCGGCGCTGAGGACATCCTGCACGACCTGGGCGCGATCTCGATCATCTCCTCCGACGCGCAGGCCATGGGCCGGGTCGGCGAAGTCATCCTGCGGACCTGGCAGACCGCGCACGTGATGAAGCGGCGGCGCGGCGCGCTCCCCGGTGACGGGAGTGCGGACAACCGACGGGTACGTCGCTATGTCGCCAAGTACACGATCAACCCGGCACTCGCGCAGGGACTCGCCAAGGAGATCGGCTCCGTGGAGAGCGGGAAGCTGGCCGACCTGGTCCTCTGGGAGCCCGCGTTCTTCGGCGTCAAGCCGCAGCTCGTGATCAAGGGCGGGCAGATCGCGTACGCGCAGATGGGCGACGCCAACGCCTCCATCCCCACGCCGCAGCCGATCCTCCCGCGTCCCATGTACGGGGCGATCGGGCGGGCCCCCGCCGCGAACTCGTTCAACTTCGTGGCGCCGCTCGCCATCGAGGACGGGCTGCCGGAGAGGCTCGCGCTGGGGAAGCGGTTCGTCGCCATCGAGTCGACCCGGGGGGTCACCAAGGCCGACATGCGGGAGAACGACGCGCGGCCCGAGGTGCGCGTCGACCCCGACAGTTTCGCCGTGCACATCGACGGGGAGCTGGTCGAGGCCACGCCGGCCGCCGAACTGCCCATGGCCCAGCGTTACTTCCTCTTCTGATGGCTGGGTTCGTGATGGCTGGGTTCGTGAGGGCTGGGTTCGTGATGGTCAGGTCCGTGGTGGCTGGGGTCCGTGATGTCTAGGGCGGCTCTTCTCGTCCTGGCCGACGGCCGCTTTCCCGCCGGGGGGCACGCGCACTCCGGTGGGGCCGAGGCGGCCGTCAAGGCGGGGCTGATCACCGGGGCGGAGGGGCTGGAGGCGTTCTGCCGGGGGCGTCTGCACACCGCCGGGCTGGTGTCGGCGTCTCTCGCGGCCGCCGCCGCGCTGGGTGCCGACCCGGTCGAGCTGGACGTGGCCGCCGATGCCCGTACGCCGTCGCTGGCGCTGCGGGTCGCCTCGCGGAAGCTGGGGCGGCAGTTGATGCGGGCGGCGCGGGCCACGTGGCCGTCCGGGGAGCTGGACGAGGTGGCGCGGGTGTTCCCCAAGGGGGCGCATCAGCCGGTCGTGCTCGGGGTGGCGGCCCGTGCCGCCGGGCTGGGGGCGGACGATGCCGCGTACTGCGCCGTGTACGAGTGTGTGAGTGGGGCGGCGAGTGCGACGGTGCGGCTGTTGAGTCTCGATCCGTTCGAGGCGACGGGGGTGTTGGCGCGGTTGACTCCTGAGATGGACGGGGTGGTGG